>JASLGC010000217.1 GCA_030150335.1 Flavobacterium sp. | reverse complement strand
CAAATATTTGGCGATATGCACTTCTTATCATGAGTTTTAATGTTTTACTATTTAGCTATTACACCTATGCTCCTTTTCTATTTGAAAAAGCAGGATTTGACTCTACTATCTATGGTTATAGTGGTATCATACTGGCGTTGGGCTCTTTCATTGGTAGTTATATCAATAAGTTTTGTATCACAAAAGGTGTACAACCACTTAACTTAATTAAAACTGCTGTAATTCTTGCTGCGGTAAGTGCCTTTGTCAACTACTTCGTAAATAATAGCTTATATTTTTTAATACCTACGTTATTTATTGTTACAGCTTATGGTATAGCAATACCAAACCTTTTAAGTCTATCCTTATTAAAATACAAAGTTTCTATTGGTACTGCGGGTGCTCTATTTGGATTATTATACTACTTACTAATTGGTGTTGGACTCTTCGTTAGTAGCTTACTTAACGACTATTCAATAGTTCTTGTCTCATTCAGTATTGTAATGGTAGTGACGTACTTTTCATACTCCTTCAAACGCAATTTTGAAGATTAGTCCACTTTATTTATCTAAAACATATTGAATAGTGTAAAAACACCCAGATATAGCCTTTGTCTAATAAGGAACTCTGCTTATTTATAAACGTGAATAATATGGATGAAACCCTAAAATATAATTGTTTCCAACGAATTAACTTTCCTGTATTAAATCTACAAAACATGACTCAGGTAGGTCGTTCTTTATGAAGTTAGCTAATTCATTCATCAGTAAAAAACATATATGTTCTTTGGGGTATTCCGGTAAAACACATAGGTCTACAATTTGACAATAGCATCCTCCATCTCCTACTAATCGCAATAAGCCGACAAGCTTATTATCGTGGTGGGTATCCAAAATAGAAATACAACATAACGAATTTGGCAATCCTATAATTGCTGCCATAATTTTCCTTTCTGATAAACCACATTTATAACGTAAACTAACATATTCGTCTGGTTCAATCAAACGATTACAAACAGTATATCTCATAACATTTTCAGTTTAAAACTAACGCAAATGTATTTACTCCTTCCGATAGTTATTCAACACAATTGTATTATATGACTAATAGCAATTTTACATTGATGACTTGCTTAATGTTTTACACGAAAAATGTAGCAACAAAAAAAGGTTAGCCAATTGGCTAACCTTTTCTCCTATTTCTAAAATAAGTTTAATCTTCTTTCTCGTCTTCATCCTCTTTCACAGACTTTAAAGACAACTGTATTTTCTCAATTGAGTTTCTATACATTTTTAAGACCTTACCATCGTAATTTTCTAAACAAACTTCATCGTTTACTTTGTATTCTTCAGCAGGATAAACCTCACTGATTAATCCAGCTAACGTATCGTAATGTTCACTTTCAACAAGACGAATTGGCAAAAGTCTATTAATATCTGAAAGGTTATAGTGCGCATTTACAACATAAACTCCCTCTTCAATTGCTTCAACAATTGGTTCTTCATTATCATACTCATCTTGAATTTCTCCTACAAGTTCTTCAAGAATATCTTCCATTGTAACTATACCTGTAAACTCACCAACTTCGTTAGTTGCAATTGCCATTTGAAGGTGTTTCGCTTGGAATTGTTTAAGAACATTTTTAATTAGTGCATTTTCAGAGATAAAGATTGGCTCGCGTATTAAAGAAGCTAAGTCAATATCTTGCTGCTCTTTAATCATCGCTTTCATTAAATCTTTCGTGTAAATAACACCTTTAATATCATCTAATGAATCTTCATATACAGGAAATCTTGAATATCCTTCATTAATAGCATAATCAATTGCTTCTTTTACGGTAGTTGACAATTCAATTGCTGAAACGTTCTTACGTAAAGTTTGAATATTATTAACACGTCTATCATCAAAATCAAATACATTTTGAATTAACAGACGTTCTGTTTCTTCAATTGCACCACCTTCTTGACTTTCAGTAATAATCATTTTCAGTTCTTCTTCAGTGTGAATATCAGAACCATGAACTGGAGTAATACCAAACATTCTTAACAGTCCATTTGCCAGTCCGTTCATCATCCAAATAATTGGTCTGAAAACGAAATAGAATATACGCAATGGTAATGCAACTGTAAAAGTTGTTTTAGTTGGGAAGTGAATAGCCAAAGATTTTGGAGCTAACTCACCAAATACAATATGTAGAATAGTAATTATAGCAAACGCTACAGGAAATGAAATACTCTTAGCAATAGAATACCATTCAGGACTAGTTAATCCAAACACTTCAAAAAGATACATCAATACAGGTGTTAGAGAGCTTTCTCCTACCCAACCTAAACCTAATGACGCTAAAGTAATTCCTAATTGTGTAGCTGCTAAATAAGCATCTAAATTAGATACGATGTCTTTTGCAACACCTGCAACTTTTGAGTTTAACTCTTGGTGTACTTCAATTTGAGAAGTACGAACTTTTACAATTGCAAACTCAGCTGCAACGAAAAATCCATTTAATAAAACAAGGAATAGCGTAAGTAATAACTTCGCTACAGAAATTTCTTCGTGTACAATGCCGGCGCTAGCTAACATTGTAACAATCTGGGGGTATATATCCATTTTAAGAATTAAAAAAAGGCCAGGTTAAAATTTTTTAAAGGCCTAAAAATCATATTTTAGCAATATGAAACTAATGTCAAAATTACTAATTTAATTGATATTATGCCTATGTTAAAATACTAATTTTTAAAAATAAATAGTAATCTGTTTATCAATACAATATTTGTCCTACTAAAAACATAATATTATATAAAAAATAGCAAAACCTTCTATGTAAAAACTCTAATTTACATTAAAATTCAATAAAAAATAGGATATATTTTAAATTGAATCCTTTTCAAAATGAAATGGCAAGATATTTACCAATGATGGCGAATAGCATACTTTTCCTTCAGCTCCCATAAAGAACATTTCTATTGGTTGCTCTTGTTTCGTTTCATATTCTAAAATACTTTGTCTACAAGCACCACATGGAGGGATTGGACTATTAGTGATTTTTAAATCTGAAGAAGCCGTAATTGCTATTTTTAAAATCTTTTTTCCTGGATGTGTTGCTCCAGCGTAGAAAATAGCTGTACGCTCTGCACATAATCCCGATGGAAAAGCTGCATTTTCTTGATTTGATCCTACTATAATAGTTCCATCTTCCATTAATAAAGCAGCACCAACTCTAAACTTAGAATAAGGAGCATAAGCTGCTTTTCTAACTTCAATTGCTTTCTCCATTAACACTTGATCATTTACAGCTAATTCTGCAAGTGAATCATACTCAATAAAAGTCGATACAATTTCTATTTTTTTCATAACTTTTCATTATTAGAGACAAAAAATCCAAACTCACGGTTCATTGTGGTTTGGATCAGTAGTACAAATATACTTATTTTTTGTTACCCTTTATATCTTTTCTTTCCAATATCGAAAGTTAAAGAAAAGCGTAAAGTATTTTCCATTGGATTGTTGATCTTAGAAGTTGAGAATAAATATGCTAAATCAATTGACATCATGCTATATTTAAACCCTGCTCCTACAGTTGCGTATTGTCTTGCTCCCTTTTCTTGACTTTCATGAAAATAACCTGTTCTAAAAGCAAACTTATTATCGTAAAGATATTCAGCTCCCAAAGACCAAACGATTTCTTTCATCTCTTCACTAAATCCACCTGGGGCATCTCCGAAAGATTTAAACACTCCTTTAAACCAACTCATGTCTCCATACTTTTGTAGCTCCATCATGTAATCACCTTCATTATTTCTATCAAACTTGGGAGGAGTAGGAACTAATAACTTATTAAGCTCTCCTGATACGGTAATAGTATTTTGTTTATCTAAAACGAAATCAAAACTTCCTCCTAATTTTAAATTAGCAGGCAAAAATGAACCAAATTGTTGATCGTCATACTTAATTTTAGGTCCTAAATTTTGAACATTAAAACCTGCTCTCCATCTACCATCAAAATTAGAAAAACTCATCAAATCTGATTCGTAGAACCCTGAAACATCAACTGCGAAAGAACTTGCACTTGTGCTTGTTCCATCAACTTCTGGCATCTTTAAATTTGAATTTATAAATCTACCTGTAACAGCCATACCGAAGTTCTCACTCAATTTCAATGCATAAGAAACGTCAATAGCAAATTCATTAGGTTTTTTAGATACTGGTGAAGAAAGTAGATCATCTCTCATTTCAATTTCCCCCATTCCAAAATAACGCAAACTTGCTCCTATAGCACTTCTTTCATTATATTTATTATAATAATTTACTTGTCCAAGTGACATATCACTTGTTATTTTAGACATGTATGGTGTATAGCTGACAGCAAAACCTTGACTCTGATCTGCAAAAGCATACTTTGCAGCATTATGTTGTTGAGAAAATGCATCAGTTGTAGTAGCTACCCCGATGTCTCCCATTCCTGCTGAACGAGCATCTCCTGCAATCAATAAAAAGGGAACTCCTGTAGTAATAGGACGATTATCTTTTTGTGCGAACAAAGATTGTCCTACTAAAACCCCCACAAGTAAAGCTGTTACTTTTTTCATTTATATTTTTTTTTAAAATTCACAATTATGTTAATCTCAATTTGGCATTCTCTACTTTTTATTCGTGTAAATATAAACTTTTAAAAAATTTACACAAACTTAATCCCAATTCAAATTGAATAGTGTTTTTATTTTTGATATTAATACTAAATCACAAAAGTCAATATTACTATTTACCATCAAGAAATACAAATATTATATAAAAAAAGTAAAAAACTAATGTTTAAGATATTTAAAATTGAAAATATAAGAACATCTAAAAAGATAATATCGCAAACAATACAAATATTATGTTAATTTTAATAATTAACAATATTCATTAAAACATGTCTACTCTTCTAATAACAATATTAACTACATCATTAATTCACATTTTTAGAGTCTGGATCAATTATTCTTTCTTCTTAAAGGAGATAAAGAAATGTAAATAATTTTAGCTTATATACAGCATTATAGATATAAAGCATATATTTAATATATCTTTGCAAAGTATAATACGCTTGAATTTAAACAATTCAAATATTTTTAATTTGTGCAATACACCAATTAATTATACGTTATATAGATGATTGATTTATAAAAAATAACAAAATACTGATAATTTCAATTTATAATAGATGTATTTTTATTGCTAATTAAACGTTAATTACTAAATTGCGTACAATTTCATATCCATTAATAATAAGATGAAAATTAAAAGACTTTTTAACTTCCGAATACTTGCTGGTTTAATAATCGCAGCTGGTGTTACGAGTTGTGGTAATTCAAATAGCAACGTTTCTACTTCTACTGGTTGGAAGATAAATGATAGTAAAGGAGGGTTTCAATACAACACTAAATACGAACAACGTACTCCAAATGGAATGGTTGCTGTTGAAGGTGGAACATTCACTATGGGCCAAGTACAAGATGATATAATGTCTGATTGGAACAATAGTCCTAAACAAATGTATGTTCAATCTTTCTATATGGATGAGACTGAAACAACGAATATTATGTACAATGAGTACTTATATTGGTTGCGTACTGTATTCCCTCAAAATAACGAAATATACCAAGAAATATATAAAAGTGCCCTTCCTGACACAACTGTTTGGAGAAGTGCTTCTGGATTTAATGAAGCTTTGATTACAAGCTACCTTAGACATCCAGCTTACGCTAATTACCCTGTAGTTGGTGTTTCTTGGCTACAAGCAAATGATTTTGCAAAATGGAGAACTGACCGTGTTAACGAATTAGCTCTTGAAAAAGCAGGTTATTTAAAGAAAGATGCTAAGATCATTGAAGCTTATGCAGATGCGCATTTTAGCACTGATGCATATTTAATGACTCCTTCAGAAGTTTATGGAGGAAATAGCGATATCGTATATAGAGGAAAAGATAATAAGGCTGCTGAAGGAGATCGCAACCTTTACGCTACTCAAAACTATGGTTTATTTACATCTCAATTCCGCTTACCAACAGAAGCTGAGTGGGAATATGCTGCTATTGGTTTAATTGGTAATCGTGAATACAACAACTATAAAGGTCGTAAAACATACCCTTGGGATAAATTCAGTAAACGCAAAAAAGGAAAACCAACTCCACAAAACACGAAATACGCTAACTTCAAACAAGGTCGTGGTGATTATGGTGGTATAGCAGGTTGGTCTACTGATAATGGAGATATTACTAACACTGTAAAATCATACCCTCCTAATGACTTCGGTCTTTATGACATGGCAGGTAACGTAGCTGAATGGGTTGCTGATGTATATGATCCTGCAGTAGATCAAAACGATACAGACTTTAACTTCTACAAAGGAAACGTATATTACAAAAACAAAATTGGACCTGATGGTAAAATAGAGATAGTAACAGACCAATCTGTAAAATTCGATACTTTATCTACAGGAAAACTAAGAGTTCGTAATTTACCAGGGCAAATTGCTCAAGAAGTATATGACCCTGCTATCTTTGACGAGATTGTACAAACTGGTTTAGGAGGAAGATCTCCTGAGGACAAACCTAAAACAACAAATAAGACAGCACTTTACGATAATAAATCAAGAGTTATCAAAGGTGGATCATGGAAAGATAGAGCTTATTGGTTAGATCCTGCTACAAGAAGATTCTATGCAGAAGATCAAGCAACAGACTATATCGGATTTAGATTGATTATGACTAAAGTGGGTCCGAAATCAACTAAACGCAAAACAAAAAATTAATATATTTTATAATATACTTTTTCAAAAGCCCTAATTCAAATTAGGGCTTTTTTTTATACTTTTGGCATATGGATATAACAGAACTTTACCAATGTTTTTTACAGTGTGATGGTGTTTCTACCGATACGAGAAACATACGTCCTAATTCACTTTTCTTTGCTTTAAAAGGAGATAACTTCGACGCAAATGAACTTGCTCAAGAAGCTTTAAATAAAGGAGCCGCTTATGTAGTAATGGACAACAAAAAATTTGTTACCGACCAAACTAAAATGCTTCATGTACCTAATGCATTAGGCACTCTTCAACAATTAGCAAAATACCATAGACAACAATTGGGATTACCTATCATCGCCTTAACAGGTAGTAATGGTAAGACTACAACAAAAGAATTAATAACAACTGTTTTAAGCCAAAAATACAATGTCAAAGCAACAGTTGGAAACTTAAATAACCACATCGGAGTACCATTAACATTACTTTCATTTGATGAAGAAACTGATTTAGGTATTGTTGAAATGGGAGCCAATCACAAACAAGAAATAGCGATGCTTTGTGAAATTGCTGATCCTGACTTTGGTTATATTACAAATTTTGGAAAAGCTCACCTTGAAGGTTTTGGTGGCTTTGAAGGAGTTATTAAAGCAAAAAGTGAAATCTATGAATATTTAGAAGACCATCATAAAACTGCTTTCGTCAATATAGATGATCCAAGACAAGATGCTAAAACTATTACATTTAGCCGTTTCACATTTGGTACCGATTCATCTGCTGACGTATCTATCCAAGAATATCAAGCACAACCAAATGCAACTGTTATATTTGACAATGTACACATTGCTTCAAATCTAACAGGGATTTACAACACAACAAATATTGCAGCAGCACTTACAATTGGAAAGTTCTTTAATGTCTCAACTGAGGATATCAAGGAAGCAATATTAAACTACAATCCTACCAATAATCGTTCACAGTGGATTACAAAAGAATCTAATAGTATACTTTTAGATGCTTATAATGCTAATCCAAGCAGTATGGAAGCTGTTCTTCACAATTTCACACAACTTACTGATGATCGAAAAAAAGTCTTTGTATTAGGAGATATGCTTGAATTAGGTAAAGAAAGCAATAAAGAACACAAAGCAATTGTTTCTTTCTTTAACGACAACACAGAAGATAGAATATTCTTTATAGGTTCTGAATTTTTCAAGACATCAAATTCAACAACAAATCAAAATATCAAATTCTTTGAAACATTTGATTCATTTAAAGAATTCATAGAAAAAGAAGATAAATCTATTACTCAAAATAAACTAATTCTAATAAAAGGCTCAAGAGGTATTGCTCTCGAACGTACATTAGATTTGATATAAAACAAAAGGCGCTTAAATTACTTTAAGCGCCTTTCTTATTTTTTTATAAAGCTTTTATTTTCCTCTTATTTATCTTCGTCTTTTTTTATCTCCAAACGCGTTATTAGCGGAAAGTGATCTGAATTTTTAAACTTATTATAGGTTTCGAAAGACTTCACCTGAATCCGTTTATCAACAAATATGTAATCAATACGCATTGGATAATACGAAAAATCATAACTCTTACCAAAGCCTTTTCCTGCTTCTACAAAAGCATCATTTAATTCTCCTCTCACGTTTCTATAAACATAAGAGAACGCGCTATTATTCATATCACCACATATAATCTTTGGAATAGTAACATCATTCATGTGCGAACGAACTAATTCAGATTGCAATTGCTGCTCTTTAAAAGCTTTTGCAATTCGATTAAATATCATTTTAGACTTAACCTCATCAATCTTCTCATGTATATCAGGACTAATACTAATAGATTGTAAGTGGATGCTATAAACTCTAATGGTATCCTGTCCCTTTAAAATATCCGCAAATACTACGTTATTATTTGAACTTGGTAAGTTAATCTCTCCTTTATCAATTATCCTGTACTTAGAATAGATAGCCTGTCCCGTTTTAATCTTATTACCGTGTGAAGTAATAAACTTATAGGGATATTGCGTAAATCTAATATTATTGTTCTTAGAAAACTCTTGAAAACACAAAACATCTGGATCGTGTAAATCTACAAACTCCTTTATTTTTGAAGCAACATCTACCCCGGGAATCCAATCGAATAGATTAAACAATCTTACATTATAACTCATCAAAGTAAATTCGTCTTGGGAGACAACCTCACTCCTACCAGAAAACTTATAAAACTTAGCTACAAAAGTAATACCTAAGATCAAGATTAAAACAGATAGCCAAATTTGCTTTTTTAACTGTATTAACCAATACAACAAAAAGACTAAATTAATAATCAAAAACACTGGTAATATTAAAGTAAATACAGAAAGTAAAGGGAAAAGTTTAGGTGCTAAAAAGGGCAAAAAATATCCTACCAGAGACATAATCGCAACTAGTATATTTCCTGTGTAAACTATTTTATTAAACCAAGATAGGTTCTTCATAAGTTATTTATTTCCAGCTCTAAATAAAAAGTCCTTCTCTTCTTTAGTAAGACTTTCATATCCTGATTTACTGATTTTATCTAATATTAAATCTATTTTCTTTTGTTTGTCTTTTTCTTCATCCTTAAAAACATCTTGCTTAACACGATCTTTATTTACATAGACCTTTTTAAACTTAGTTCCTTTTGGACGTTTAAAGATATTAACAATCTTATCAAATATAGTACTTAAATCAAAACCAACTTGCAGTAATTTTACATAAACTACTCCCATTACAGCTCCACCTAAATGAGCTAAGTGACCACCGACATTTGAAGTAGACAATTGAATTATATCAAGTACAATTATAAATGCAGCTATATGCCATAGTTTCACATTTCCAATCAACGCAAGCCGTACTTGCATACTTGGAGAAAATACCGCTAATCCAATTAATGGTGCCATAACCGCAGCAGAGGCTCCTACCAACACACTTCCGGTTGATATAAACTGAGAACCTATTAAAAAGAATATACCTCCTAAAATAGCCCCTAACAAATAAACAGTCAAAAACTGTTTTCCTGAAAAATACGTATTGAACAATTGTCCTACAAAAAACAAGACAATTAGATTAAATAACAAGTGAATAACACCCGCATGTACAAAAGAATATGTAAGCAATGTCCATGGTTTTATCAAAGCAGATGATAAATCACCAGACAATACTACCCAAGGAAATACAACACTATAAAGAGATGAGAACAACACTTCTAAAAGCAACATCAACACAGAAACACCTATATTCCAAAATATAAGTTTCTGTACGATACCTCCCCCTTTATATTGGCTTGCAAAATCTTTAAATATATTATTCATTTTTAATCCCAACGATTTCTTTTAAACTGCGTTTTCTTCCAATAGTACATTAAAATGAATCCCATTAATGCTCCACCGATATGAGCAAAGTGAGCAATACCTGAACTACCACCAAATAGGCTAAATCCTCCAAATACTCCTCCATATAAATCTAACAATAGAATTCCAGGCACAAAGTACTTAGCCTTAACAGGTACAGGTACAAACATCATCATTAACTCTGCATTTGGAAACATAAAAGCAAAAGCAACTAATAATCCATAAATAGCACCCGAAGCACCAACTACTGGAGTATTGAAAGCACTTGCTGCATTGACTACTTGTTCCTCTGTGACATAATTCAACCAACTTGTTTTATAAGAAAAACTATTGCTATTACTATAAATCGTTTCTAAAACTTCTTGCCTTGCAAAACCATGTTGTCCTAAAGTAGAAACTAAATCTTGTACTGCAAAATAATTAACCGCTGTATGTAAAATAGCAGCTCCAAATCCACAAAGCAAATAGAAAACTAAAAATTTCTTACCTCCCCAAATAGACTCCAATGTAGTTCCAAAAGAAAACAAAGCAAACATATTGAAAAAGATATGCATCAATCCTCCGTGCATAAACATATGCGTCAATGGTTGCCAAACATAGAAATTAGGGCTTTCTACAAAATACATAGCAAACAACCCTTGCATAGCAGGTACTAAAAAACTTGCTACAAAAAAGATAACATTTACTATAATTAAATGTTTTACTGTCTCAGTTATTCTCATCATAATGCGAATTTTTTTTCTATATCCTCTACTTTCATTGTGATAAAAGTAGGTTTCATAAATGGAGATATATTTGGTTCTTTACAAGCAAACAAGGCATTTACTATTTCCTCTTGCTCTTCTTCATTTAAAACTGTTCCATTCTTTACTGCCAAACTATGTGCCAAAGATTTCGATATGCGATCACTTTGTCCTAAAGTTGTGCTTGGAACCCCATCTTGAAAATCAGCTATTAAGTCCTCTAACACAATAGAAGCCTCACTTTCAGCAACGTTTACAGGCAATCCAGAAATCACCACAAACTCTTGTGCTATATTTTCAAAACCAAACCCTGTTTGCTTCAACAATGGTTGCAATTCTCGCAACATTTCTATTTCATACGGTGCATAATACAAC
>JASLGC010000207.1 GCA_030150335.1 Flavobacterium sp. | reverse complement strand
GTTATTGTTTCAGCTGCAAGAACACCGCTTGGTAGTTTCTTAGGAAGTTTATCAACTGTTCCTGCTACTACATTAGGAGCAACTGCTATAAAAGGTGCTTTAGATAAGATTAATCTTGATCCTAAATTAGTGGATGAAGTTATAATGGGGAACGTGGTGCAAGCTGGAGAAGGTCAAGCACCTGCTCGTCAAGCTACCTTAAATGCTGGCTTATCAAACGAGGTACCTTGTACTACAATTAATAAAGTTTGTGCTTCTGGTATGAAAGCTATCATGCAAGCCACACAAGCTATCTTAGCTGGTGACGCTGACGTTGTTGTTGCTGGTGGTATGGAGAATATGAGCATGATACCTCACTACATCCACATGCGTAATGGTAACAAGTTTGGTCCTGCTACTTTAATTGACGGATTGCAAAACGACGGTCTTGTAGATGCGTACGACAAAAACGCTATGGGTGTTTCTGCGGACTTATGTGCTTCTACACACAATATCTCAAGAGAAGAGCAAGATGCTTTCGCTATCAAATCTTACGAGCGCTCTGCTAAAGCATGGAATGCTGGTAAATTTGACAATGAAATAGTACCTGTTGCTGTACCTCAACGTAGAGGAGAACCAATCATCGTTTCTAAAGACGAAGAGTTCACAAACGTAAAATTAGATAAAATCACTTCTTTACGCCCTGCTTTTACAAAAGAAGGTACTGTAACTGCTGCTAACGCATCTACTATTAATGATGGTGCTGCTGCTTTAGTTCTTATGAGTGAAGAAAAAGCATTGAGCTTAGGTCTAAAACCATTAGCTTATATCAAAGGATATGCTGATGCTGCTCACGAACCAGAGTGGTTTACTACTGCTCCTGCAAAAGCTTTACCTCTTGCACTTAAAAAAGCAAACGTTACTGTTGCCGATGTTGACTTCTTCGAATTTAACGAGGCTTTCTCTGTTGTAGGTATCGTAAATACAAAATTACTTAATATCGACGCTGAAAAAGTAAACGTAAATGGTGGTGCTGTTTCTTTAGGACACCCACTTGGATGTTCTGGTGCACGTATCGTTGTTACGTTGTTAAACGTGTTAGAACAAAACAATGCTAAAGTTGGTGCAGCTGCTATTTGTAATGGTGGTGGTGGTGCTTCTGCATTAGTTATTGAAAGAGCATAAAAATATATTTTCACAATATATGCAAGATGAGTTTGATTTGTTCAAACTCATCTTTTATTTTTGTACAATAATTCAAATCACAAATATGTTTGCATATTGCAACCTTGCTATAGTACCTCTTCGTTTAGAACCAACTGACCGAAGTGAAATGGTTACACAAGTTTTATTCGGAGAACATTTTACTATTTTAGAAACAACTGAAAAGTGGTCTAAAATAGAATTAGCCATTGACAAATACCAAGGTTGGATCGATAATAAACAATTTCAAGAGATTTCTGAAGAAGATTTCATCTATCTTGAAAACACCTCTCCTATCCTTTCAGCAGACCTTGTTGACTTTATTTCTTCTCAAAATAATCAACTAATGGCCGTTCCTTTAGGAAGTTGCCTTACAGGTTTAAAAAAGACTAATATCAATACAGACCAATTCTCATACGAAGGAATGACAATCACTGGTCAGTTTACAAAACAAACTTTCTTGAAAACGGCTTTCATGTATTTGAATGCTCCTTACTTATGGGGAGGAAAGACTCCTTTCGGTATTGACTGCTCTGGTTTCACTCAAATGGTATACCGCATCAACGGGTATAAAATACCTCGTGACGCCTCACAACAAGCAGCTATTGGTGAAGCACTTAGTTTCATTGAAGAAAGTGAAGTGGGTGATTTAGCATTCTTTGACAATGCAGAAGGTAATATCGTACATGTAGGTATTATCATGGAAAACAACTACATCATACACGCTCACGGAAAAGTGCGTATCGACAGACTTGATCACTTAGGTATTTACAATATCGATTCTGGAAGACACACACACAAACTGCGCGTTATCAAGAAAATTATCTAACCTCATCTTACCTACATTACAAAAGTAAATACACTTTCCTATAATTTCATTTAACAGCTATAAACTTCAATTTTTTGATTTTAATAGCGTAGAAATGCACATAAACGTCTAAAAACTGAACTTATAGGTTATATTTAACTATAATTGCATACGCAAGTTTTTGATATGGCAAAAAAATAAAATGTATCTTTGCCCAAATATCAAGACGTATGAACACTTTCGAGCAATTTAATCTACCGAAAGCTTTAGATAAAGCCCTTAAAGAGCTTAATTTCAAATCTCCTACTCCTATTCAAGCTAAATCTTTTTCTGTTATTTTATCAGGAAGAGATATGATGGGAATTGCACAAACTGGTACTGGTAAAACTTTTGCCTACTTATTACCTATTTTAAAGCAATGGAAATTTACAAACTTCGAGACTCCAAGAGTTGTAATCATTGTACCTACACGTGAGTTAGTTGTACAGGTTGTTGAAGAAACAGAAAAACTTACTAAATATATGTCAGTTCGTACACTTGGAGTGTATGGAGGGACAAACATTAATACACAACGTAAAGCCGTTTATGACGGGGTAGATATCCTTGTAGGAACTCCTGGTCGTATGATGGACTTAGCTTTAGATGGTGTACTTCGTTTTGACAACTTACAAAAGTTAGTTATTGACGAATTTGACGAAATCTTAAACTTAGGATTCCGTACTCAGCTTACTTCTATTTTAGCAATGATGAAAAACAAGAAACAAAACATCTTGTTTTCTGCTACAATGACAGAGGAAGTTGACGAAATATTAGATGATTACTTTGACTTCCCTGAAGAAGTATCATTAGCATCTTCAGGTACTCCTTTAGAAAAAATAGACCAACAAGTCTATGTAGTACCTAACTTCAATACTAAGATGAATTTATTAATGCATCTTTTAGAAGACAAAGAAGTATTTAATCGCGTGCTTATTTTCATCAACAGTAAGCGTTTAGCTGATGTAGTGATGGAAAAGCTTGAAGAGGCTTACCCTGACGAATTTACTGTTATCCACTCAAATAAGTCTCAGAACTTCCGTATGCGTTCTATGGCTGAGTTCCAAGCAAGTGAATTAAGAGGATTATTGACAACAGACATTATGGCTCGTGGTCTTGATATCTCTAATATTTCTCACGTAATCAACTTACAGTTTACAGAAGCTCCTGAGCAATATATTCACCGTATTGGACGTACAGGTCGTGCGGACAAAGAAGGTATCGCAATCTCTTTCATTGACCCTAAAGAAGAGGAAATGAGATTAGCTGCTGAGGAATTGATGGAAAGAGAAATTCGCGAAATAGCTATTCCTGAAGAAGTAGTAATTTCAGATTCACTAATGGAGTTTGAGAAATCAAAACTTAAAGCTAAGCAACTTGTTAAGGCTAAAAAACCGATTGAAAAAGGTGCTGCTTTCCACGTGAAAAAAGAAAAGAACCAAAAGGTCAATTTAGGTGGTCCTGGTAAACGTACACCAAGAAAAACTAAACCAAGAAACAGAGCTGTAGATGCTAAAAGAGCTGCTAAGCGTAAAAACAATAAAGAATAGTTTTATATATAAATCACTAAGCCCGATAAACAATGTTTATCGGGCTTTTTTATGCCTTTAAAACACATTTAAACAACTAACGATACACATTGATAGCTATTACTACCAACAGGTAATAAGCATGTAGACACGCATAAAAAAAGGGCTTGCTAATTATTTAGCAAGCCCTTATATATTGTAATCTAATTCGATTTACATATTAATCTCTTCAGGATTGTGCTTATGCTTAAATGTAACAGCAAATAAGATAGCAATTGTCAATGCATACGCTGCAAATGTCAACCAGATATGTCCCCAATCTCTAATCTCAATTACACTACTCAAAGAACCATCTGCCAAAACAGAAGAA
>JASLGC010000268.1 GCA_030150335.1 Flavobacterium sp. | reverse complement strand
TCTTTCTTTGATATACTGCTGTGTCCGTAAAAAACAGTTGTAATCATCACAACAATTGTAAAAATTAATTTATTCATTTCAATGGTTTAATAGTTAGTCTGTTAGATTTAACGACCTAATATTGACATATGGTATTTAACCATAGAATATTTTTCATTTTATTTCACTTAAAAGGCGAGTGACAGTGCAGTGTAATTCTGGTTCAGTAAAAACATATAGTAAGCATGATACATCATCTCTTTTCAAACACTTCTTTTTGGATGGCAAATCTCCTCTTAAATCTCTCTGTTTTTCCCTATGGAAAACAACTTATATGTAAAACCTTGTAAACGCTTATAAACAAAGGGATTTATAGCGCTTTTTTGCTGCTCCTATTTTGGGTGCTTTCATACTGCTCTCATAAGAATTATGGAAAAACTACGGTTGCGTTTAGGCAACATTATATTTACACTATAGTAGCATATAATACACGTCACGTCTTGCTATAACAGGACAAGACATACAGAAAAATCACAAAATAACTTATTTGTTAAACTCCCTTCACAATAGAATTAAAATCAAAGCCATCTTTACTTATAGACAAAATCCTATCGTGCTAAAACGCATTAAAAAAACTCGTGTTAAACCGATATTCTCCCTTGTAAATCCTCCTAAAAACCACTACCTTTTATATTTTAAGTATTCTATAACATTTCTGTAGAACTTCAAAAGATTTTAATATTTTTGCTCAACAAAATTTAAATACATTAGATATGTTTGGAGACTTAATGGGCATGATGGGTAAATTACAAGAGACCCAAGCAAAGATTGAAGAAACTAAAAAAAGATTAGACACTGTTCTTATTGATGATAAGAGTAATGATGGTTTGTTGCAAGTGACTTTAACTGCAAACAGAACTATTCGCTCTATTTCTGTTGCTGATGAATTATTGGAAGATAAAGAGCAATTAGAAGATTATCTTGTTATGGTTTTAAATCGTGCTATTGAAAAAGCAAGCGCTATTAATGAAGCTGAATTGGCTGTAGCTGCAAAAGACGGAATGCCAAATATCCCTGGATTAGACCTATTCAAATAAAATTATGAAAAAAATTCTTTACACTCTTTTAATAGCTACTGGAGCACTTTTCGTTTCTTGTAACAAGGATAGCGGAAAAGGTAACTTAATTGTTACTGGAAAAGTAGATGGCTTTAAGCAAGGTAATTTGTACTTATACCAAATACAAGACACTGTTTTTAAAGCAATCGACTCTTTGGCTGTGACTGGGGACTCAAGTTTTAAATTTGATTTAAACATCGACTCTCCGGAAGTATTCTTTTTAACGTTAGACAGAGGTCATAGTAATTCTCAAGATAACCAAATCATGTTTTTTGCTGAACCTGGGCAAATGACTGTTAATACTACTTTGAAGAATTTTTATGCTGATGCTAAAGTAACAGGGTCTAAATCTCAAGAGGTTTATGAAAACTACTTAAAAACAAGAACGCTTGTTTTAGATAAGCAAAACGAATTGCTGGTAGAACGCTTCAACGCTGAAAAAGAAAACAATACTACTAAAATAGATAGTATTACTAAATTGAATAAAAAGTTGGCTGTTAGAAAATACCTTAATGCGGTAAACTTTGCATTAAACCATAAAGATTCTGACGCTACGCCTTATATTGCATTAACTGATTTATATGATGCTAACGTGAAGTACTTAGATACGATTTACAATTCGCTAAGTCCTGAAGTTATGTCACATAAATATGGTAAACAATTAGAAGAGTTTATCAAAGAAAGAAAAACAATGGAAGAAGAATTTAAAAAGAATTCTACTCCTCAAGAATAATTGATAGACGCCCTACTTTTTTTGTAGGGCGTTTCTTTTTTGTTATTTTTGAATATGCCTACATTACATCAATCACTTCAAGAAAGCCTACAACTTTCTGCGCAAGAAGCTAAAATTGCAGAAGACTTATTCTCTCCTCTTTCTTTTAAAAAGGGAGAATTATTACTCACAAGTACCCAAAAATGTAATCAGCTTTATTTCATACAATCTGGGTTTTCACGCATCTATGCTTTACAGGATGGCAAAGAAATTACACAATGGATTAGCATGCCTAATTACTTTGTGACCGACCTTTCTGCATGGTTATTCAACACAACGAGTAAGTGGAATATTGAGGCATTGACCACTGTTGAAGCTCTTGTAATATCTAAGTCTGATTACCTTTTATTGGAGCAAAAAATCCCGAATTGGGCAGCAAAAGAAAGAGCCTTTATCGCTCATTGTTTTGAACAAATGGAGCAACGAATCTTTCAGTTTATTTCCTTAAATGCTGAACAACGTTATGTGCAGTTTTGCAATAGCTTTGGCTTTCTGTTCAATGAAATTCCTCATCAATACATTGCCTCTATTTTGGGTATAGCCCCCGAAACGCTTAGTCGCCTGAGAAAGAATTCTCTTTTATAAGGATGACTTACTACTATTCATTCTTGTAATTACCATGCTATTATATATCCAATTCTCTTATATTTGTGTAAACCAACACACTACACGATGACTTTTGAGAAACTATTACAAGAAAAAATAGACTTAAAAACAAAACCTCTTAAATCCTTAGGTCTCTTAGAATCCTTAGCCTTTAAGATTGGAAAAGTTCAACAAACACTAACTCCTAAACTTGTAAAACCAACTATTGTAGTCTTTGCTGCCGACCATGGTATTGCCAAAGAAAATGTAAGCGCTTATCCTCAAGAAGTAACTTTTCAAATGGTTAGTAACTTCTTGAATCAAGGGGCGGCTATCAACGTGTTTTGCAAACAAAATATCATTGATTTAAAAATTGTTGATGCTGGTGTAAACCACAACTTCCCTCTTCATACTTCTTTGATTGACGCAAAAGCTGGTTATGGGACCAAGAACATACTGAAAGAAAAGGCAATGACGAAAGATGAACTCTTATTTTGCTTTAAGATGGGAGAAAAGATTGTTCGCGATATTGCAAAATACGGTACTAACATAATTGGTTTTGGAGAAATGGGTATTGGCAATACTTCGTCGTCGTCTTTATTGATGAGCTCGCTTCTCAATATTCCAATCGACAAATGCGTGGGTAATGGCACCGGTCTTAATCCTGAGCAATTAAAAAAGAAAAAGCAAACCCTTACTGCTGTGTTAGAGTTTCATTCAAAACCTAAAACGGTTGAAGATGTATTGATGTGCTTTGGAGGTTTTGAAATTGCACAGATGTGTGCGGCTATGTTAGAAGCTTATAAAAACAATATGCTTATTTTAGTTGATGGTTTCATTGCTTCAAGTGCTTTTTTATGTGCGAATCGCATTAACCCAAATATTAGCGACAATGCAATATTCTGCCACAAATCAGGTGAAGTAGGTCATACCCTGTTGTTGCGTTCATTAGAGCAAAAAGCTATTTTAGACATGGGGCTTCGCTTAGGAGAAGGAACGGGTTGTGCATTAGCTTATCCAATCATTGAAAATGCAGTTGCATTCTTAAACAATATGGCGAGTTTTCAATCTGCTAATGTTTCTAATAAATGATACGGAGGCAACTGATATATTTATTGACAGCAGTCATGTTCTTTACGCGAATCCCTATACCTTTTAAAATACCGTATAGTGAGGAGATAATGAACAAATCACAACGCTATTTCCCTTTCATTGGATTCATTGTGGGTGGAATTGGCGCATTGAGCTTTTATGTCTTTCAATTGTTGTTTTCAATAGATATTGCCCTTGTTCTATCTATGTGTAGTACTGTTTTATTGACAGGTGCTTTTCACGAAGATGGATTTACAGATGTCTGTGATTCGTTTGGCGGTGGATATGGAAAAGAAAAAATAATGACTATTATGAAAGATAGTCGCATTGGCGCTTATGGTGTTATTGGAATTATCTTGTTGTTACTTTTAAAATTTCTTGCACTAAAAGAAGTGGCTAATATTTCTATTTCTTTTGTTATCGTTACTTTAATTAACGGACATATTACAAGTAGATTTCACGCAAGTACGATGATTTACACCCATCAATATGTACGAGATACAGACCAAAGTAAATCTAAACCATTAGCAAATAAAAGATTACCTTACCAATCACTATTATTTACACTTATTATAACACTCATCCCTTACTTCCTATTTGGTCATTGGATATATCTCCTTGCTTTTTTAATGAGCTATGTGGGGAAACTCTACTTAGCATATTACTTTAAAAAGCACATCGGCGGATATACAGGTGATTGTTTGGGAACGATACAACAGGTTTGTGAAGTGCTATTTTACCTATCAACTATACTAATATGGAAATTTATGTAATGCGACACACCGCTGTAGATGTACCCTCAGGTATATGCTATGGACAAACAGATGTCCCCTTGATAAACGGGTACACTGATGAAATTCAACAAATAAAAAAAAGAGTTCCTAAGGATATTGATTTGCTGATTTCAAGTCCTCTTAGGCGTTGTACATTTATCGCTGAGGAGTTTAATATCTATTATACTTCTGACGATAGATTATTAGAAATGGACTTTGGAGCATGGGAAATGCAACCTTGGGACAAGATTCCTAAACAGGAATTAGATAATTGGATGACAAATATTGTTAGTACATCTCCTCCTTATGGGGAGAACCTTATGACGGTACAACAAAGAGTCAACTCCTTTTTAGACGAATTGAGAAATAAGAAACACATGAAGGTTTTATTGGTAACGCATGCTGGACCGATGAGATGTATGTGGAACTACTTATTAGGAACTCCTTTGGAAAACACTTTCAAAATACCTGTGGGCTATGGAGAGTTGCTGCACTTCAATCTTGGGGCAACAAAGAAAGATGATTATATCGTAGAAAAGATGTAATTGTTTGATGAGGTTTATTTCTTGAGCTTATTTTCTTGATTAATGTCAAGAGATATAAAATAGCGAACATTCATCTTTGTCTTTTAAATAACTGACAAGATGAAAATAGAAACGCGTATAACAATCAATGCAAGTAAGAAACAGATTTGGGATATACTGATGGATTTTAATAATTATCCTGCTTGGAATCCCTTCATTAAATATATTAAAGGACACGCTGCTATTGGTATGCAATTGTATATTGAACTACCTGCTATGTCATTCAAACCGATAGTTTATAGCAATCGGAAAGAGCGATACTTTAGCTGGAAAGGCAAGTTGTTCTTAAAGGGCATATTTGATGGGCATCATTGTTTTGAAATAAAACAAATTAATGAACAGCAATGTGAGTTTATCCAAAGTGAAGAGTTCTCAGGAGTATTAGTTCCCTTTTTTAAGAAAAAGCTAAAGCAAGATACTCTGTCGGGATTCATTGCGATGAATGAAGCGTTAAGATTACGCGCTGAATCATTGACTTTATAACATAAAAAAAGCTCGTTTTTCAACGAGCTTTTTACTTTTATTCTACTATTTCTATTTCTTTTGAAACACGTAATGGGTCGTAACTTACAATTTCCCAATCTTTATCTAACAAATTGATGTAGTAATAATTCACATTGTCATCTTTATCAAATGCCCCGTTTTTATTAATATCTTCAATTGTTCTAAAGTACAATCTATTTTGAGCATCAATCACTGTCCAATCTAATACCTCATGTAAATTCTCACTTAACTTCTTAAACTTAGTCCCATCTGATTTACTAATGTAAAGAGTTTTGATATCATTAGAGTCTATCTTTCCATCTCTATTCGTATCTGCATCAAAAACGCTATACACTAAAATATTCTTTTTGAACTTTTCAGCAATTGTATTCAAATAGGTAACACTTTGAATTTGCATTTTAGCATTTGTCAAAGGTCTTATTTCTAATGAATCTTTATGTTGAAACATTAAATTCTCTAAATACCCTGTTAATTCAAAAGGTGCATAATTTGATACTGTGTAAGATGTCTGGTTTACTTTACTCATCCCACTTTTTGATGTATAGCTATAAACGCGTATCTCTCCAATTGGGTGAATTAAATAATTAGACTGCCCCATTAGCACTGGCAAATCAGCAATGCGAATATCTTCTGCACGTTCTTTTTCCTTTGTCAATTCATTGGAAACCGTAGAAGAACTCTCGTCTTTATAAATAACTTTTGGTTTCTCTGCCTCTTGCTTACAAGCTCCAAATACTAAAAAGGCTCCTAAAAACAATCCTACGCTTAGTTTCATAATATGAGTATTTAATAAATCAAAGATAATTAATTAGTGTTTTTCTTCTTCAAAATAGACTACCTATTTTTCAGAGGTACAGTACTCCGTCAAAAAACAACTACATTTTGACTTTTGTAAAGTTCTTATTTAATGAAAAAATGTGTTTCTAAAGTTCCTTCATTTCCTACGTTATCTGTAACTTTTATCACAACATCATTTCTACCTGAAGAAACTACTCCATCTGCAAATTTATGAACAATCTTCTTCGTTTTATAGTCGTAATCTAACAATGCCCACTTACCGTTAATCGTACCTTGAATTGAAGCAATTCCTGCAACGTCGTCAGAAACTAAAAACGAAATCTGTGTAGCACTGCTAATCCATTGTCCTTCTTCAAAACTCGGTTTGTAAATCTTAGGCGCAACTTCATCCACTAAAATCTTGTAGTCTCCAAAGCTCTTTGTGTAAATAGTCCAAAGGTTTCCTTTTTTCGTTGTTTTGAAATAATCGCGTTTTCCACCATCTACACGTGCAATAAATGCTTTTTCTCTATTTGAGATTTCTGTCTTAGAGGTGTCAAATGTAATTGAAACGCTTTTTGCCAAAGCAACAACTGGTTTGTGTAATTTCAATACATTATTTGTAACAGACATATTCATTTCAAAGTCATTGTAAAATGCTTTTGCAGGAATATTTACTGTTACATTCTCTTTTTCGAAAATATAATCTCTATCAGCATTTATTTTATACTCTCCTGACTCTTGTGTTTTTTTGTTTTGCACTACTTCGTCTGCGTATTCAACAGGAATATTTATCGTTTTTGTATTACCGTGAAAATCCGATAGCACTATTTTATACGTATAACTCTCGCCTGGTTTAACATTTACTTGTCCTTTTGATGCATCAATTGACAATACAGAAAGGTTATATGGCTTGTCATAAAATAGCTTCTGAACTTTTTTTCTTGTTGTTACAAAACGCTCATAATCTATCAAGGCATTTACCAGCCCGCTTTCTGCAAATGAGAATCTATCGAACTTATAATTAAAGACGCGTTTGCTATTTACAAATGCTTCAACAGAATAAACCCCGTTTTTATTTGTGTTGAAATTAGCTGTATCGTGAATGTCAATTCCGAAACCGATTGTTCCTTTTGCTTTAATTGGCGAAACTAAAAGTGTACCATCACTTTGGGTAGTATATGCTAATTGCAAAGGAATTTGTCCTTGATTAACAACTGCATCATTGCTCAAGGGATAAGCAAAAATAGAGTTCACCGATGGCACTTGTGAATCTGTTAACATCTTATCCATCCCCTCTCCAAGAGGATTTAAGATTTGCTGTGTCTTAGAATCTCTAAATTCATAGTGTAAGTGTGGTCCTCCAGAACCTCCAGTATTCCCAGTATAAGCGATAATTTGTCCACGCTTTACGGCAATTTGGTTCTTGCGAGGAAATATTTCTATTTCGAAACTCTTTTCTGAGTAGTGTCTGTTTTTAACTAAATCTGCAATTTCTCCTGCATAACTATCTAAGTGACCGTAAACAGTAGTTTGCCCATTTGGATGGTCTATATACAGCGCCTTACCGTAGCCCCAAGTTGAGACTTTAATACGCGACACGTATCCATCAGCAGGTGCATATACAGGTAATCCGGTTCTTTGTTGTGTTTTAATATCAAGTCCCGCGTGGAAGTGCGTTCCTCTTAATTCACCAAAGTTACCAGAAGCGTTAATTGGAATATGTAAAGGGTTATCAAATATAAGAGTGTTGTCGTTTTGGGCGTAAACACTGAAACCGCATAAGATAATACCAGTAAGTATTCTAAAATTCATATCAAAAAAACTTTTTGGCTAAAATACATAATAACAG
>JASLGC010000163.1 GCA_030150335.1 Flavobacterium sp. | reverse complement strand
TAACCTTTCTTTCTTCAATCTCTCTCAATACTTCATCTCCTTTTAGTATTGCAAAATACTCTCCTGAAATTTTAGCATCTCCATAATCAAATTCTAATATACGAAAACTATTCAACCCTAATAAATTATCAGGATTATCAGCAACACTATATTCACTTATAACTATTGTAGACAAATACAACTCAATCTTTTCTTCCAAAAAGTACTGATAATATTCAACTACGCGATTATGGTATTCATCATCCTCTTTCAACAATCTTGTTACAAAAGAATTATCTAACAGAATGCTCTTTATTCCTATCATATTCCCTCCGCTTTAATACTTTCAATCCATTTATCAACATCTTTAATCTTACTCAGATTAACAGATGCTTTAGCAATAGCCTTATCTAACAAACTACGATCAAAAATAGGACGGTAATCTATAAACTCTATAAGCGACAAATCACTTAGCTTGCCTTTTTCTATCAAGTTCTTTTTCCCTCTAACTTTAATACCATAAGGTTTGTATGTTTTCTTATCTCCACTCAATATTTGCTCTTTCCTAGCTGCAATCGTTAAATTACCATATTGAGAAGTTGATATATGAATATTCGGACTCTTTCCTCCTTCTTGATATATCTCCCCATACAAATAAAACTCGCTTTCTACATATTGAACCTTAGTCATTTCGTAAGAAGTTTTAGAATCTATAGTTAATAAAGGCATAGAAGTTAACGAGCTATTAAACTCAATACAATACCCTTCTAAACTTGCCTTTTTCTGAAACCTTGAGATAACTTCTTGTCTTTTATAATCTAAAAAATCCAAATTTCCTCTCTTATAAATCTCAGTTACAAGTCCATTAAATAATAAAACAGCGGATATAGGTATAAAAAATTTATGCTTCGCAGAACCTGATTCAATGTCATAAGCTATATGAGGACGTAACTTTTTCTCTTCTCGTGTAGGGTACAAGAAAGTCTCAATGTCAGATATAATAGTTGCTATCTCGCGTATATCCACACCTTTGGGAGTTAGAGTATTATTATAATTTTCAACTCTTAATTCTATGTAGCCTTGTTCTTCCATTTTGCAAATTTATAAAAACTCTCGCTTTTAATGCAATTCTTTTATATTGATATTCAATACTATAAATATAGAAAAAAAGAATGAAGTTGATATTGTAAAAGGTAAGTATTCTAAATTAAAAAAGCAAGAACCTAGGTTCTTGCTTAATTCCAAAGTCTCAATTGCCCTTGGTAGGGTAAAGAACGACAATGTTGTGTGACATGCTCTAATTTACCTAAACGAATTCGGGTATAAGCTCTCACATGGACTGGTTTGTGTGTACTACTACACAACATACAAAGATGTTTCATATTAAAACATAATGATTAATAAAACCTTAATCTAAAATGCTTAATGACCTTACCAGTTACGCAAACATAACTCTTTTTAAATTATAAACAACACTATTTTAATTTAACGAGTTCTTCATATAATTTTTCTAAATGTCTAACAGACATATCTATTAGTGGTTCATACATAAATGAATTCAAATGTATATTTTCAGGTGTCATTAAATTAACTTTATCTAAAATTTTAATATTATCACTATCCCCAAATTTTTGTTTATACAATTCAAATAACATTCTTGTTTGATTTCCATTTTTTTGATCCCTTTTTGATAGAGCAGGTAAACAATCAAGCATATATTCCTCTGCTACAAGCCTACAAGCTATAGCTAAAACTAATTTATTTTCTAACAATATTTCGTCTAATTCCTTTTCTATAATAATATTATTCGCACATTCAATAATAGCGCCTTTAACTGACTGATTTTCATCAATATCAAATTCCTTATCTTCCAATTTTTTTAGAACAGAAAAAATAACATCTTTTACATCTTTAATCAAAATTCCATTAGTTTCAGGCTTTATGTGCAAACATGAAGTTAGTATTTGCTTCCTTTTTTTCTCATTATCAGTAAATTCTATTAAGTTTCGAACAAAAGGAATTAAACTAATGAATGTTTTGAGATCATTTTTCTTGTCTTTACTTATAAAATTTTTGAAAACATTATTCAAAAAAGCTCCATTCTTTAATTGAATTTCTCTTTTATTATTCCTATAAGCTATGTAAGAAAAATTACACAACGCTAATCTTGATTCAATAGTTCTATAAAAATCAAAATTATGAGTAAGTATTATCGTCTTAAAATTACCTGAAAAATGTAACTCATTAATATATTCAATTATTGCAAATTTATTTTTATAATCAAATGAATCAGCTACATCATCAAGAACCAATAACGTTTTATCTTTATTATCTTTTCGAGCTTGTATTTTAAACAAAAACTGTAATATGAAGAAAGCTCTTTTCTCACCACGACTCAAAACCTTTAACAATTCCACTTTTTTTTGTGGAATAAAGGCTCCTGTTTCTGAATCTTTGTAACTAAATTTCAAATCAGCAATATCTGATTTTAAGATAACATCTGATTTATTTCCTATCTCTACAATAAATGGCACATAAAAACGTCTGTTAAAGGTGTTTACAATTTCTACCCACTTACTCATATCTTTATGAGATTCACTTACTATTTCTAATAGTCTTTTCTTTCTAATTTCATACTCTTTGACTAAGACGTCCAATTGTTCTTTATAAAAAGATAAATAATTAATCCAAATATCACATCTAAATCCTTCATAATTTTCCAATTTAAGTATCAAAGTATTGTCTTTTTCTAAGGCTTTTTTAAACAATCTTAATTCATTGTTTTTTATTGCATTATCAACTTTTTCAAATGACTTTTTAAGGTTAGTATCTTGTAAAATTCTTTCAATCTCTGTTTTTATTAGAGCATCTAACTCATTAGCATTTGAAATCCTTGTTTTACCATCTGCTAATACAATTGTATGTCCTGCCTCAAAAAAAGAATTATCTGCTATAGACTTGTACAGTTCTTTAGCTTGACCTGTTCCAAAAGTATTTGCTGAGCCTTTAAAAAGAATTGATTTTTCTAATAAACTTTTATAATTCAAGATATAATTATTGAGCAGTTCTTTATTTTTCTCTATAAACTCTCCTACTTTTTTACCTGAATCAAACACATCATTATATTTGAATTTATATATAATTGGCTCTTCATTTAATCTTTTACTTAAATTTAAAATTATATTAAAGAAATCCGGTCCATAAATACTAC
>JASLGC010000123.1 GCA_030150335.1 Flavobacterium sp. | reverse complement strand
CATTATCCTTAAGAGTAGTAACTGTTTCATTAGCTTTAACTAATTCATTAATAGTAATTTCTTTAGTTTCACCTTCTTTATTTACGTAAGTAAACTTATCACCATCATAATAAACATTTCCTCCAACATAACTATTTTCTATGATATCATATAGATGATTTTTAACTACTTCATTATTAATAATATCTTTAAAATTTTTAATAACACTTGCAGGAATCTTTATCCTATATGCTTTTGTTATATCTAATTTTCCATTTCTATCTACAGCATTTTCATTGTAATAAACATAATCTCCAGTAGCCTCATCATATCGAATCTGGGTAATTTTATCTTTTAGAATCACTTTTTCCCCTTCATTATTTATATAATATAAATTATCCCCCTCATAAAATACATTCCCTACTGTTCCTTCAATAATTCCCTGAATATCAACATCGGCAGTCAAACGTTTCCAACTACCTTTAAACCAGTAATAATAACCTGGTTTTATTTTATCACTATCCGTAGTATTATATACTAAAAGACTCTCAACATTTCCGTTTACAATAGTTTTGTCATCTTTTGTATCAATTAAAGCAATTCTCGGAATTAACAAACCTCTATCAGAGGATTCAATAGTTAACTCCGCAGATTTATTAGGAGTAGCTGTACCAATACCCATTTGTGCATGTGCAACAAATGAACTCCCCATTAATAAAGCAACTGAAAGTAATTTCTTTTTCATATTAAATTTTCTAATTTTAATTTACTTTGTGATAAATATTTCGATTTGAAATAAGGATACCACTACTTATTATTTGTGTTTTAACTGTTGATGTTAATTTCACTGCTTCTTTTTCTTTATTCATAATAGATAAATTATCTATATTTAAAGTCGCTGTATTTATAAGCATATCCCCCTCAGGAATATCCTTTACTCGTCCCTTAATTGTATAAATAGCAGTGCCTCTTTTATCTAAATCCATTGAAACATTATGTATTGTTTTCGCATCTTTAGCTAATGATGATTTATTTATTTCATTTCCAAAATTTGTAAAAACAATGCTCTCCACTTCAAAATAGGGCTGTAAACTTTCTAAATCATCATTAATACTAAAGTTTTCATATTTAGTATCAGAAAGATTAGATACTTTAATTGTATAAATTAGTTCCTCATCTACAGCAGCTACAGCCTTATTAACTGATTTTTCAACAATAACACCATCAGGCGTTGTAGCAAATAAGTCTCGTATCTCATGGTAATTTACCGCTCCTCCAGTAGAGGCAGCGAAACCTAATTTCAATGTTTCAGGAGGGGCTACTTCATACGTATATCTTAATATCTCATAAAATTCTCCCCCTGGAGAAACAGCCCAACGCACAACTACTTCTGAACCAAACTCATTATTAGCTAATTTTTTCTCTTTTATTTCTACCTGAACTCGTCTGTAAAACTCAGTATCTTCGGGTCTATTTTTCGTAATTTCATCAAATGATACTTGATTGACGCCATGGAGATCTTTTGTAATTTCAACAAACGTTAATTGTTTATTACTTTCATCTATAGATACATTTTTACCTCTTTTTGTCTCTCCTCTTAATCCAATGCTATGAGGAAAACTTTTCCCCTTTGATGACGCATTTATAATATGTTTCCCTCCTGCATCACTATTAAAATTTCCATACTCATCGATTCCTAATCCAATATACCCACCATTTAAACCAGGTGTCCTCCCTATTGGAGCATATCCTAATGACCCTCCATAACCACCCAATTCAAATTCGGCAATTGTGGCGTCAAATAAGAAAAACCCCAGACCATCACCTCCCTTGTATTTTTTACCACCTGTAACTTTTCCATCTTTAGTTCTCCACGTTTTATATTCAAAATCTATAAACACACCGTTTTTAGAAGGAAATGCCTGATCGATATAGATATATCCTTTTTCATCAAAAGAATCAGTAGATAGTCTTAACCAGCCACTTCCTTCTAAATCACTATTGTTTTTATTTGCAGTTAAATATGATTCTGGTTCACCCCCAAAAACAATATTATTATTTTCAGCAGTGTTTTTTCCACGAAAACTTTCATTTAACAGAAATTGCGAATATCCATTGTTACTAAAACCAACACATATCATCAATACTAACAATGCCTTAAGAAGTAATTTTTCACTCATAATAAATTATTGTATTTTTTTTAAAATATTTATTTAACTATCATATTCTTTTAAATAGCTTATTAATTCACAAATGTATAGTCACATTCTGTTAAAACCAGTAACAAAGAACACTGCACACTTCATCCCAATAAAACGCAACAACTTTTAACATAAAACACACTATAAATAAATAACACATCCTCATCAAATAGAGTATCCATATATTCTTATTCAATATTAATAGCTACATAGTTTTAAATTCTAAATTTCCTTTCTGCTAATTTGTCACTTATAGATTCTATAAAAAATACTACATCTATTCATCTCATAAAATATTAAGGAAACTAACTAAATCATATAAACAACAAAAGGGACTATCTAGTTGTAGATAGTCCCTTTTAGGCTAATACTGTGCTTTTACATCTCTCAGCAAGATGGTTCGAAAAAAAAATGTTTTGTTGTTTTGAACATCGTCTCAACTAAAATCTTTTTGGGTATCAATTAAAGTTCTATAACGATAAATTCACTACGGCGATTTAGTTGATGCTCTTCAGCACTACAAGGAACTCCATTGCTACAATTATTTAACAACTTAGTCTCTCCATATCCTTTTCCTGTGATTCTACTCGAATCTATTCCTTGACTTATAAGCCACTGAACAGTTGACTTAGCTCGTCTATCTGACAATTTTAAATTATACGAATCTTTACCTCTACTATCTGTATGTGAACGAACATCGATTTTCATAGTAGGATATTCCTTCATTACTTCAGCAATTTTAATCAATTCAATAGAAGCATCATGGCGAATATTCGATTTATCAAAGTCAAAATAGATAGGCTCTAATTTCAATTTCTTAAATAAATCATCGTTAACAGTAATTGGTTCTTCTACTTTTTCTAAACCAATATCTACTTTCTTCACACCTGTCTTATAATCCGTTGTAAAAAACATTTCGACCGTACTATACTCTTGTTTCTCTGCTTTAACGCGATATTTTTGGCCACAATCTAACTTTTGGATTTTATAATATCCGTTAGAATCTGTATAAAGTGTATCAGAACTTTGGTAAAGTGCATCTGAAATAACAACTAAGCTATTAGCTAAAACCTCCTGTGTATTCTTATCAAATACAACACCTTCTACTGCTTGTACACATGCCTTTTCACTAAAAAAGTAGATATCATCTACTCCATTAACTCTATTTGAACTAACAAATCCTTTGCTGTTTTTAGCATTTATATAGAACCCAAAATCATCAAAACTACTATTGATTGGTGTTCCCATATTTGTAACTGCACCGAAAGTCCCGTCTACATTAATTTTAGCTACAAATACATCTAACCCCCCTAAGCCTGGATGTCCATCTGAAGAGAAAAACAGTAAATTATCCTTAGAAATAAATGGAAAAGTTTCACGACCTGAGGTGTTTATTTTGTCCCCTAAATTCTCTAGTTTCCCAAATTCTCCATTTTCGTAAATCCCTACTCTAAAAATGTCTGATTCTCCTCTTGTTCCTTTACGGTCTGAAGCAAAATATAGCCACTTTTCATCTGGAGACAATGCTGGATGAGCTGTATTAAAATCATCTGAATTAAATGGTAGTTCTACTAAGTTCTCCCATTTACCAGATTCTGACAAAGTAGCTTTATATAACTTTAATAAAGATGATTGATCTTTATTGTATCTCTTTTTTCCACTTTGTTTTGAATTATTACGTGTGAAATACATCGTTTTACCATCCTTTGTAAAAACAGCTGTTGCATCATTCACACGAGAGTCTAATTCTTTTGAAAACAATACAGGCTCGCTAAACGTTCCATCTTCATTAATATTTGTTGCAAACAAACTTGTAAAACTTTCATTTGTCCATTCGTGTATTTGATTATTTGATTGCTTATCAGTTTGACGAGCTGATGTATAAACCAATTGATTTCCTAAAAGCGTACCCCCATAATCAGAATACTCAGAATTAACATCAATCGCTTTTAAATCATAACGATCTTCTTGATTCTCTATCTGCTGTAAATACCCTTTATTTTCTTCAAATAACTTAGCTCTTGAATCATCCTTTTCTAAAACTACAAACTGTTGCATTACTTGATTTGCTCGATCATAATTTTCAACTGCTTTCAACGTTTGTGCATATCTATAGTAATATTCTGAAGAAATAGCCTTTTGTCCTTTGTCTGAATATTCTCCTTCAAACAATTCACTATACCATTTATTAGCCTCAACTAATCGTCCATTAAAATAGTTTGCATCCCCAAGCTTTTCTAACATTGATGCGTTTGTATATCCTTTACTAGCTATGCGCTCATAAATTTTTATAGCATCAATATAAGCAAGCTTATTATACTCTTTTTCTGCTTTTTTTTCTGCTACTTTCTGAGCGTACCCTTGAATACAAACTCCTAAAAATAACAACGTAAAAAAACCGATTTTAATTATTTGTTTTCTCATACTATAAATCTTTTAGAAGAATCGAGGTGCATTAATTTTAGTATTGCGTTTAAATAATTCAAAACGCAAAAATATTTCATGTGATCCTGAATTATACCTAGCTAGTTTAGTCGTTTCTGCATCATAAGCATAACCGATAAACAAATTATCATTAATCTGGAATCCTGCTAAAGCACTCACTGAAGCATCCCAACGATAAGCACCACCTAATGTAAACTTCTCTACAATTAAAAAGTTGGCTGTTAAGTCTACTTGAAGAGGGGCTCCTTCAACTGCTTTTGCAAGGAAAGCTGGTTTGAATTTCAAATTTTCGCTCAAATCAAAAACATATCCCCCCATTAAATAATAATGGGCTTTTTGACGCATTGTCCTAACATCATTGTCATCATAGCGATCTGTTGTTAGAAAATTAGGAATAGAAAATCCTAAATATGATTTATCTGAATACAAATAAACTCCCGCACCTAAATTTGGTGAAAACTTATTATTTATATTTTCTTGAGATACTGGATCTGTTGTGTTGTGGATATGCAATTTTGTATAGTCTACATCCAATAAATTAGCAGTTCCCTTTAATCCAAAAGCCAATTTATAATCAATATTTAAATCTACAGCATATGATAAGTCAACCGATATATTATTTTCATCCATTGCTCCTAAACGATCATTTGTGAAGTGTACGCCTAAACCTAAACCACTCTCTCCTAATGGTGCAGAGACTGAAACATTAGCCGTTTTCGGTGCTCCATCTAATCCTACCCATTGGGTTCTATACATACCAAACACACTAAGTACTCCTCTTGATCCTGCATAAGCGGGATTCACATTACTGGTATTATACATATATTGTGTAAACTGAGGGTCTTGTTGTGCATGTGTATAAGTGAAACAACCTACTGCTAGTAGGCTGATTCCAATCTTTTTAATTTTATCTTGAATATTCATCAATTTTCTCTCTTAGTTGCTTTCTAAATGCAGATAACCTGATTTCTTAATCATTCGAGAACCCTGGGCATCTTTGTACTCATATGTTACGATGTAGAAATATGTTCCTGTTGGTAGTTTCTCATTTTTATTTATGGTAACACGCCCTTCTGAATAACCACGGAAAACATTTCCATTGCTATCATAACTCTTGGTATCATAAACTTTAACTCCCCAACGGTTGTAAATCTCTACTGTATTATTTGGGAACCTATTGATATTATCAATAATGAAATAATCATTTTTCCCATCTCCATCAGGAGTTACCAAGTTGTAGATAACAACATCAC
>JASLGC010000117.1 GCA_030150335.1 Flavobacterium sp. | reverse complement strand
TTTTAAACCTAATTTCTTGATTAAGAAGTTGTTTTTAACTGTTGCTAATTCTGATTCAGAAGAACTTGCTACTGTAGAAGAATCCTTGTTGTAAATAGAAGGACCACATCCGATAGTTACTTTCTCTAATAATTCCATGTTAGGAGTTACACCACATTTGTCTTTAAGATCTGCAGCGTACTTTTCAATAAGTTCGGCTCTTTTACTCATATAACTTTTTTTTTAACGATTACAAGATAATGAAAATTACAATATGCAAACATTAATATTTGTTAAAATTACATGTTGCGAAAATAGTTGCTCAAAACCTCATTATTCACTTGTGTTGGCGTGAAAATTTCCAAGATACAAGGCTGGTTACCGTTGTTCCAAAACGCATTAGAAACCTCTTTCAACTGCATTTCATTCTCTGCGGTGCAGTAATTAAAGCCATACATCTTAGCTAAATGTTCAGCAGTCAGATTGTGAGAAGTCTCAAAAAAGGTGTTAAAAATTTCGTTTTCCTCATGTCCAGGTAAAATTCTAAAAATACCACCACCATGATTATTCAATAAAATGATTTTAAAATCTTTAGGAATATAGTTGTTCCACAATCCATTACTATCATAAAGGAAGCTAATATCACCAGTGATTACTACCGTTGGCTTATTAGACGCCACAGCAGCACCCACAGCAGTAGAAGTACTTCCATCTATTCCGCTGGTACCTCTATTACAGAATACTTCAATAGACGAGTCTATTTTAAGCAATTGCGCATAGCGAATAGCCGAGCTGTTGCTAATCTGCAATTGAGAATTTAGGGGTAATTGATCAAACAATACCTGAAACACCTTCAAATCAGAGAATGGAATTGTTTTCAAAAATTCGTTGTGTTTCGCCAAACGTTGCGTAGCGATACCCAACATCCACGCTTGGTAAGTAGAAGCAAGCGGTTGTGTATTATTCTGAAGCATCTCGAAGAACACTTCAGGGGCTTCAAATATTGTCTTGTTTAAAGCTGTGTACGTGTCATAATGGCGAAGCGTATCAATATGCCAATGCTGTGCAGGTTTATACTTGCGCAAGAAAGCCTTGATGCGTTTACTAACCACCATTCCACCAAAAGTCACTAAGATATCTGGCTGTAAGCCGTTAAAGTCCTCTTCTGAAAACGTAGTAATAATACGGTCTATATGCTCAATGAACATAAGATGATGTAGGTTAGACGTTGTTTCTGTCAACACCACAACAGACGGGTCATTTGCCAGCCAATTAACGATAGACTCGCTTAATATATGTGGTGTATTCACCCCCACAAGCACTAATTTCTTAGAAGCCTTGTTCCAATCATCTATAAACTCACTATAATCTTTAAACGCAGGAGGCAACTCTTCCAAGTCCACCACCGTAGGAGATACCGACAAAGCATCAACAGTGTTATACAGCGGTTCCTCAAAAGGAGCGTTGATATGCACAGGACCTTTCTTAGCGATAGCCGTATTAATGGCATTGTTGATAAGCATATCATTTTCAACACTTACCTCCTCGTGAAGGTTAGCACTATAAAGGATATGATTTTCATATACATTGCGTTGACGTATCGTTTGTCCGTCTCCGATATCTATTTTCTGAGTAGGCCTATCAGCAGAAATAACAACTAAGGGGATTTGGCTATAAAAGGCCTCTGCCACTGCTGGATAGTAGTTCAATAGAGCAGAACCTGAGGTACAAACTAAAGCAACGGGAAACTGCTCTTGTTGTGCTATTCCCATTCCAAAGAAAGCTGCACAGCGTTCATCAGCGATACTATAACACGTAAAAAAAGGATCACTTGCAAACCCTATAGTTAATGGGGCATTGCGTGATCCTGGAGATATTATAATACGTTGTATATTTTTTGCTTTACAGATTTCAATAATGCTTTGCGCTAATTCTATTTCTGGATAAGTCATAATTACAATCTAAAACCCAAATATACGAACAAACTCAGCAAAAAAGGATGTTAAATAACTTATTTTGCCTTTACCCAATCTTTAATTTCTGGGTCTGTTGGCAAGATACGAGGGTTCACTACCTTCACTAAATGACCTGTTTCGTCAATAAGGTATTTTTGGAAATTCCACTCTACGTCGCTATCCGCATATCCATTCTTTGATTTCTTAGTCAAAAACTCGTAAATCGGAGCCATATCAGCACCTTTTACAGATATTTTAGACATCATCGGAAAGCTCACGCCAAAGTTTTGCTCACAGAAAGTAGCAATTTCTTCGTCACTTCCTGGTTCTTGAGCCCCGAAGTTATTTGAAGGGAAACCAACGATTACAAAGTTGTCTCCTCCATATTCATTATACAAGCTTTGAAGTTGTTTGTACTGAGGCGTCAGTCCACATTCAGAAGCAGTATTCACAATTAGTATCTTTTTTCCTTTTAAAGAAGCAAAGTCGAACTCCTTACCATAAAGGTCAGTGACTTTAAATTGATAGATGCTTTTCTTATCCTTAGGTGTTTCTTTCATGTTTATAGGTGTTTTTGAGTCAGCTTTATAAGCGTTTGCAAATGTAGGAGCAGCAAATGCCATTGCTGCGATTGCCATTAATAATTTCATAAGTCTTTGAGTTTTAATAAGGTTCCAAAGTACGAATTGATTTTCGAATACAAATGTTTTTTAACGCAATTGTAAGAAAAGCAATTTATACAAATAAGTAGAATTTTAGAGCTAATTAAATGTAAAATATAGCCATTTAGCTTTTTGTTTCTTATATTATAAAAGAGGTAGATCTATGTTATTAGTACAATAATCAGTTGTTTAAGCAGTGTATACTCAAGATGGTTATTTATAAATTTTTGTTTAGAAGTAATAACACAATGGCGATGTTTATAATAAACAATAGTTTAAAAAGGAACTAGATCTTGTGTGATTGATTCCACTTATTTTGAGAATAGGTTTATTGTTAAGTAATAAATGTTTGTAGTTTCTAAGTA
>JASLGC010000110.1 GCA_030150335.1 Flavobacterium sp. | reverse complement strand
CAATGCTTTAAGAATTTCTTTTCTATCTAATTTCATTATATGCGATTAGTTTTCAACAATTTAATATAAATTCTGACTAACGCAAATATAGTGGGAATATTTGAAATTTTAATGTTAATATATTCTAAATACAAATAATGTTATAACGTTTATTTATAATGTATTTGTATTATTTAACTGAAGGCGTTTTGCCAATAAAGACTTGTTGATGTTATTCTTAATTAACGCATATTGAGCACTTAACATCTGATTTTTAGCTGAGTTAAAAGAAAATATATCTGCCTTGCCATTTTCGTATTTCACTTGTGTGGTTACAAACGATTTCTGTGACAACTCAATGCTCTTCGTTAGCTTTTGAGCAATTAAATCCAACTGCTCTATCTCTTGGTTTATCTCCATATTCTGATTGCTCAAGGCCTTTTCACTATCCTTAATCTGCATTTCATTTAATCGCAATTCCTCATCTTTCTTGCGTATTTTTCTCACAATGCTCCCCCCTTGAAAAACAGGAATAGTCAATTGCAGTCCTATACTATGGCTTTTATTATCTCCCATTTGCTTTGAAAAAGCGTGAATCTCAAAGTCTAAATCTGAGTTGAAAGGGCGTGAATAAAAAGACCCAAAAGAATAATTAGCCGATAGATAAGGCAAATTACTCGCCTTCAAAAGCTGTTTGTCTTTTTTCAAAATCTCCTCATTTAAACGAACCTTTTCAAGATTAGGATTGAAAGAATAATCAGTAAAAAGCTCTAATGAGTCTTCTTGATACACCAACTCCATTTTATCTGTTGACAAAGAATCAATGTTCAGCAAATGCAATAAACGCAACTTCTGATTGTTCAAGTCGTTTTCTGTTTGTTGAATATTAATCGTCTCATTGTGAAAAATAAAGTCGATGTCATATAAATCACTATGTGGTTTTGCTCCAGCCTCTACCTCTTTTCTTACACGGTGAAAGTTCTCCTCACTATTAACATACTGTTGCTGTTGAATCTTCAAAAACTCTTGTGTACCAATGATAGCAAAAAACAAATCCAACAGTTCTGATTGGTATTGATACAAAACTTCTTCCTCGCTCAATTTAGCATAGTCAACAAGTAATTTCTGTTGTTTATTCTCAACAAAATTTGACCAATTAAACAACTCCATACTGGTATTAACGGACACTTGAGAGGTAGCTATATTTGAACTCACACGCGAATTTGTATTCATATCCACAGCCGAACCAAAGCTATATCCTTGTCCTCCATTCAAACTCACATTAGGTAAATAATAAGAAGCCACACTTTGCTTTGACTTTTCAGCAACGCTCTTTTGCAAAGCAGCTACCATCAGCTTATAACTATTTTCTTTTCCTTTTTCAACACAGTCATACAAGGTCCATTGCTCTTGGGCATAAGAACTCAACGACAACATCACCGCGAAAAACAAACAACTTATCTTATTCATAGTTTATATACTTTAAAACGTTGATACGCGTTGCTTGCCATGCCTTCCAAAACACCAATAGCATTGAGAAAATCATTAAGCTCACAAAAGCGACAACAAAGGGTAATGCAGTAATAGAAATGCGGTAAACGAAGTCTTCTAACCACAAATTCATCACGTAAACCACGGGGTAAATAGATATAATAAATCCTACCAAACAGTAGGCAATAAAACGCACAGATAGCTTCATAATCAAACCCGTTGAATCAGCTCCTAACACCTTGCGAATAGCGATTTCTTTTAATCTACTTTCGATACTGAAAGACACGATTGCCATCAATCCAAACAGCGCTATAAACACAGATACTCCCATCAAGCTCATAAACAATGTACGTTGATACAATGTTTTTTGATAACTCTTAGCAAAGTCCTCATTGGCAAACGTGTATTGCATCGGATACGTAGAATCAACTCGCTTACTCCAAAAATCCTCTAAGGCTTTCAAAGTTTTTTGCGTGTCTTTCGCATCTATTTTAACAGCAATATGATTCGTTAAATAATGAAACCAATCCACCGAATTAGGCATAAAGTATGTAGATGGATTAGTACTTTGACTAACTCCTTCCACCTTCATATCTTTCACAACACCGATAATTTCAAATTCCTTTCCATTCCAAATTATCTTCTTACCAAGTATTCCATCAGAAAAATTAAATGCTTTTTTAAATGTTTCATTGACAAGAACTTTAGTAACACTATCCGTTGCTAAACTACGCTCAAAGAAACGCCCTTCTAACAGCTGCCCATCAAACACTTTTAAGAAATCATAACCTACCGGAACGTTGTTACTTTGCAGAGAAACACCTTCAATGGTATTCCCAGAAGCGCTACTATACCCTCCTCCAATCCTCATTGAGTGTATTGCTACTTCTTTTACGCCTTTAATCTTTTTCAAATCAGATTCAATCCGTTGATAAAGAGGATATCGTTTATCAACCTCCTTAATCTTATAGCTAATATTAACCACTTGATTGCCATTAAATCCTAAGTCTTCGTACAAAATATAATCTACCTGCTTGTGAATAAAAACAGCAGTTGACAAAAAGAAAAAGGCAATGACAAATTGTACAATCAAAAACACATTTCGAATGCGAATACCCGCTTTCCCTCTTAGGTAATTCCCCTTCAATACTTTCAATGTATCAAATGACAATAAGAATATACTTGGCAACGTACCAGACAATAAAACTACCGCTAAAGCAATTCCAAGAATTGGCAAGGCAAGAGAGGAAATATTAAATACAATTGACCTGCTCACCAACAAATTAAAATACGGCAAGATTACCTCAACGAGCACTAAGGCTATCGTCAAAGCAATTGTAACTGTAAGTATTGACTCAAAAATAAACTGCTGAAACAGCTGCCCTTTTGTAACGCCAATCGCCTTTCTAATTCCTATTTCTTTAGCGCGTTTAAAACTGTTTACTAATGCTAAATTAACTGCGTTTATAATTGATAAAACCAATAATAAAACAGCAGAAACCATCATTATATTCAACACCTTAGATGCTGTAGCACCACCCCCTAATCCTCCTGATATAGGATTCAAGTGAACCGTTTCTAATGAATTAAAATTAAGTACGATGTTATCCTTAAAATTCTTCTTCAACTCTTCTAAAGTCACAGATTCCTTCTTCATATACATCTGATAAACATCGTCGTAAATCACATCTCTTATACGGTCTTGTACATCTTGAATTTGGATGCCCTCTCTTAATTTAAGCAGCAATGTATAATTGTGGTCACCCCAATTACTACCTCTGTTAAAAGCAATTTGCTCTTCTGTAACAAAAGAAGTTATCCCCTGAAAAGTAATCGAACTATTCCCTGGAACACGATAAACAAAGCGAACAGATAATACTTTTCCATTCTCTAATACAACTGTTTTTCCAATGGGATTTACACCTTTGCCAAACAAACGCTCCGCTTGTGCTATATCAATTGCTAAAGCATCGTTGTAATTCTTTTTATACTCCTCTGCACTTCCATAAATTGCATCAAAAGGAAAGAACTCAAAAAAGTTAGCTTGTTTCTCATTGATATCGTACAAAAAGTCCTTGCGCCCCTCTATTTCTACACTGGAAACATCATTATACGTAAAACTAAAATTATACGCTTCTACAATATCTGATAGCTTGTCTAAGTTATTTGCAACAGGTGCAGGAAACCAATTCTTAAAATAAGAATCTGAGGTTCCCTCTACCTCAAACACCCTATCTTTATAAGGATTCCATTGATTATAGCTGTGTTCATTATTCCAAAATAACAACACCAAGATTACAGCTGTCATTCCAACAGCTAACCCTAAAATGTTTAGTGAAGAAACCAACTTATTCTTCAAAAAACTCTTGATATATAATTTAAACCAATTCGCTATCATAGGAATCCTCAATCAATTACTTTTTTATCTCCTTTTAAAACTTAATCCACTCTCTTCACTGTCCCTGATGAAGAAGTAGAAACATTTACTTTTTGAACATTCCCAACGTATTGCACACGTCCTGAAGAACTCGCTTTTCCAATTACCTCATCTGAAACAGTAAAAATCATTGAACCTGAAGAACTCGCACGTCCTTCTAATACTTTAGTTGTAAATTCTCTTGCTTTGATACTTCCCGAACTCGATGCAGAAGCACTAACCTCATCCGATTTACCATCTATGCTAATTTTACCTGAACTACTCACACTAAAACTTGCTTTCTTGCTTGTCAAACTCACTTCTACTGATGCAGACGAACTTGCAGATAAGCTCGCATTATTCATCACCGTAAAACCACCTACTACTCTTCCTGAAGAACTTCCTTCTATTGTTAAATCCTCTGTTTTCACCACAGCCCCTTCATATCTTCCCGAACTCGAGGCTGTCAATGAAAATTGCTTAGCTTTTGCTTCGTTCAACAAATTAAAACGAGCAGAAGACGATACCTGTACTCCTTCTAACTTTGGGTTGTGAATTGTTACAACAACAGACTTCCCATTGCTTCCCATAAAAACAACCTTATTTCGCTTTCTTCTTTCTTTTGACTCAATGTAAACCGATAAACGCCCAGTGCCATCAACCTCTGTTTTCACGCGGTCCAACAACTCTTGGTCTTCTGCATCTACAACCACCGATTTAGGTTCACCATACACAAACTCAACTCGTATCCCTTGTGATGCTTTTACTTTCTCAAAATCACTTACCTGACGTGTTTCTTTTACCTGAGCAAAAACACTACTTCCTACTAATAAGAAGAACAATACTAATTTTTTCATATCTATTCGTTTTTTGGGGTTTCTATTTATTATTCGTACTTAATATATTTCAGCACGTTTACACGTGTCGCACTATACGCTTTTATCAACACAATGAAAAGCGTCAACAAACCAATCACTACAAATGTTACTATAAACGGAGTAACAGATATTTCAATTCGAAAAGCATAATTACTTAACCACTTATTTAAAAAATAATAGCTTGGGAAGATTGACACTACAAATCCAATGATTCCCATCACTAAATACTGTTTTGACAATTGACGCAACAATCCTCCTCTCGATGCTCCTAACACCTTGCGAATTGCCACTTCTTTTAACCTCCCATTGATATCAAACGAGGCTAAACTGTACAATCCAAATAATGCTATAAAAATGACAATACCATTTAATATCAAGAATACGTTTCGTTCTTTTAAAGTAGAATTAAATGTTCTTGCAAACGTCTTATCTACAAATTGATAACTAAACGGTTCATCAGAAATATCTCTTCTCTCCCATATCTTTTGGACCTCACTCATCGTTTCCTCTATATTATTCATATCTATTTTTAGAAACAGAAAGTTGATTGTATTCCCTACCCAAGGCACAGTATTTAAGTGCATATAAATGGCAGGACTATATTCTCTCTTTAAACTATATAGATGGTAATCTTGAACAACTCCAACGACTGTAAATTCGTAGTTATTCCAATCTACCTTTTTACCAATTGGGTCTGTCATACCTAATCTTTTCACAACACTTTCATTAAGTAATATGTTGCTAATCGTATCCGATGCCAAATCTGCAGACAGTTGTCTCCCTTCTTTGATTTTGATATTTAGCATATCTAAGAAGTTATAATCCATCCCTCCGTTTTCCACTAAGGATGTTTCAATTCCGTATTTTATAGAACTACCACTTGCTCCTGCATCCCACATCAGTGCACTTGTACTTACTCCCTCTACACCTTTGACTTTTGACATTTCCTCTTTCAAACTGAAATAAACCTCTCGTTTTTTCTCCCAAGGAATTTTTCCGAAATAAGGAATAGAAACAACTTGGTCTCCTTTAAAACCCAAGTCCTTTTGCAACATATACGTAATTTGCTGTTGTACAATCCAAGCTCCACTAATAAAAAAACAAGCTATTCCGAATTGAACGATTAACATTCCCTGTTTTAACCTCAAGCCCTTTTTACTTCTTGTTATTTCTCCTTTTAAAACCTCTAATGTTTTAAAATTAGCAAGGAATATTGCAGGTATAGTACCTACAATTACCACCACACCAAAAGTTATCAATAACAACCACGGCAAGAAATCTAACAATCTAAACTCCATTCGCGTGTTTAAAAAACCTTGCAATGAAGGCAGCACAAATTCAACAATAACCATCGCTATAATTATAGCAAAGAGTGTCGTTAAAAGCGATTCGAATATTCCTTGAGTCCACAAGTTATTCTTAGTTGCTCCTACTGCTTTTCGAACTCCTACTTCCTTGCCTCTACTGATAGTTTGTGCAGTAACCATATTGATATAGTTAAATACTGACAAAACCAAGATTAAGACTGATAATCCTATCATTGTGTACAACAAACGAACATTTGCCCCTCCCTCTGGTGTACCATTCAAATTCGATTCTTTTATTAATCGCTGACCACTTAAATCATGTAGAACATACCCTTTTTCAAAAGGATTATCTTGTAAATAGTCTTCTAAAGACTTCCCATTTGCCTTAGCTTGAACAGCATAGAGATTTTCAATTAACAACTTTTCTATCAAGTCCTCTACCTGACTCTTTTTGCTTATGTCGTTTAACTTTAACCAAATAGTTCCATTGTAATTTCCCCAACTTTCTTGTTCTACGACATATTCATCCTGTGAATTAACTAATATATTAGCTACAACAGAGCTTCTCTTATCACCTGAAGTAAACACCCCACTCACCACATAATTCTCATCTTCATAGCGAATCACTTCTCCAATAGGGTCTTTGTCTCCAAATAAATATTTAACATATTTATCTCGTATTACGGCTGATTTCTTTTCCAAAAATGGCTTCTTCTTATCTCCTTTTACAACCTCAAAAGGAAAGAAATCAAAGAAATTAGACTGTACATCTAACAAACGGTTATATGCTTTCTTTTCACCATTTATTATAAAAACCCCTTCTTCATAGTAGTTAAACATATAAGTATAATCAACTACTTGCGGAGATACCTCTTTCAACTTTTCGCCAAAAGAATAAGGCAGTTTCATCCAACTAATATCTTTATCGATTTTTGACTCCACCACAAATACATCATCCTTATTCGGATTCCATTGGTCGTAGCTTGACTCTTCCAAATAGTACAAAGACGATAATATCATTGCCGATATACCGATTGCCAAACCAAGCACTGTCAGCAAGAAATACATCTTGTTCTTAACCGTATGATACCAATATATTTTCAACCAATTCTTTATCATCTTATTCGTATTTAATATATTTCAACACGTTTATTCTCGTTGCCAAATAAGCTCTGCTTAACACAATTATTAATGTCAAACACAGGATTACAACAAAACTTATCGCAAACACACCCCAGCCTATTTCAATTCGGAATGCGTAATTACTCAACCATTTGTTTAAAAAGTAATAACTCGGGAAGACTGCAATAGCAAAACCAATCACACAATAAATCACATATTGCATACTCAAGCGCTTTAATAAACTACTGGTATCTGCCCCTAATACTTTGCGGATAGCCACCTCTTTTAGCTTAGTGCCAATCGTAAATGAAGACACAGCAAACAGTCCAAATAAGGCAATGAATACAGCTATACTACTTAAAACTAAAAATACATTTCGCTCATATATATTATCTTCAAAAAGAGAACTAAATCTCTTATCTACGAATTCATAACTAAATGGAAAATCTGAAATATTCAATTCTGTATAAACCTTCTCTATATCCTTTAACGTTTTCTCTATATTTCCACTTTCAAGCTGGATAGATATTTCATTCATATTACCTGAAACCCAAGGAACTGTTTTTAAACTAAAGAAAATCATTGGAGCATATTCTTTATTTAATTCACGTGTATTATAATTTGATACAATACCAACAACGAGATAGTCTTTGTCATTCCAATTCAACTTTTTGCCTACCATATCCGTTTCTCCAATATGAGACAATACCTCCTCGTTTATTAACACATTACTGATACTATCACTCGCCAACTGTTCATTAAAATTTCTTCCCTCTTTCATCTTGATGCCAAGCATATCTAAGTAATTATAATCCATAGCAACATTCATGATTTGAACAAAGTTTCCTTTATAAGAAAGGTGAGTCGAATTATATGCACCATTTCCAATCCCAATCGTACTTACACTAACTCCTTTTACTCCTTCTATCTTTTCAACCCTTTCCTTTATCCGTTCATAGGTTTTTACTTTTTCAGTATTTTCCCCATTATATAAATACCTCATTGAAATTACTTGGTCTCCTTTGAATCCCAAATCCTTACTAAGCATATAGCTTACCTGTCTATTAACAGTATAAACACTTATTATAAAAAAGCCTGCAATAGCGAATTGAATAATTAAAATCAAATTATTAAACTTTACTCTATTACTTATTCCTAACACTTTCCCTCTCAGTAAATCGAAAATATTTGCTCTTGTAATTCCAGTAAACAAGACTCCTGTTAATACACCGATTAGCAAAACAAAAAACAATAAGAAAGGTATTATAACCATTAAGTTAAAACCACTCAATTGAGATTTAAGAAATACGCGTAAAAAAGGAATCGTAAATTCTACCAAAACAAGGGAAAGTACAATAGCAATAATTGCTGTTAATAAACCTTCAAAAAAACCTTGTTTTGCAAACGTAAATCCTACACAGCCATGTACTTTTCGAACACCAAATTCTTTTTTCCTTTCAATTAATTGTACAATACTTATATTGATATAATTAAATAAGGAAAGTATTAATAGGATAATAGACAATCCTATCAAGATATACATCCTCTCTGTATTAACAGAGCTTTCAAGTGTTCCATTCAAATGACTATCGCTCAAATGCTGTCCAGATAAAGGGTGTAATCTAAAAGACTCTAAGAATCCTAACTCCTTTTGAATAAATTCGTCTAAGCTCATTCCCTTTTCACTTGCTAACTTTTGATACGAATTAGCCAGTAACAATCGTAGAATCTCTTTTTCAACTTGCCCACAATACTTTTTATCACTTAACCTTAGATATAATGCAGAGTTGTAGTTTCCCCAATTATTCTGTTCATCCTTCACTACCTTATCTAAACTCCCAAAAATTAATTCAGGAGCAATAGAACTTCTATTATCCCCTAAAGTATATACTCCTGTTACAACATAATTTTCCCCTTCATCAGTAAATTCTTCTCCTACTGGATTTTCTTTTCCAAATAAAATCTTCGCATAACTATCTCTTACAACAACATTATTTGTGTTTTTTAATGCCGTTTTTCTATCTCCATAAACAAATTCAAAAGGGAAAAAATCAAAGAAATTACTCTGGACCATTATTCCTTTCTCATACATTGGTCTTTTCTCTTTGTAATCAATGACCCCCATAAAATAATCTGTACGCAGATACATAAATTCTTCAACAAAAGGGAGTTCTTCTTTCAGTTTTTCACCTATTGGATAGGGTGCTAACATCCAACTAATATCTTTATCGATTTTTGACTCCACCACAAACACATCATCCTTATTCGGATTCCACTGGTCGTAGCTTGACTCTTCCAAATAGTACAAAGACGATAATATCATTGCCGATATACCGATTGCCAAACCGAGCACAGTCAGCAAGAAATACATCTTGTTCTTAGCCGTATGATACCAATATATTTTCAACCAATTGTTTATCATCTTATTCGTATTTGATATATTTCAACACGTTTATTCTCGTTGCCAAATAAGCTCTGCTCAACACAATTATTAATGTCAAACACAGGATTACAACAAAACTTATCGCAAACACACCCCAACCTATTTCAATTCGGAATGCGTAATTGCTCAACCATTTGTTTAAAAAATAATAACTCGGGAAGACTGCAATAGCAAAACCAATCACACAATAAATCACGTATTGCATACTCAAGCGCTTTAATAAACTACTGGTATCCGCCCCTAATACTTTGCGGATAGCCACCTCTTTTAGCTTAGTGCCAATCGTAAATGAAGACACGGCAAACAGTCCAAATAAGGCAATGAATAACACTACATAATTCAACACATTAAACACCTTTCTCTCTAACAGTACTCTATCAAAAGTCTTAGCAAATTGCTTATCTACAAATTCGTAAGAAAAAGGTTCTTTCTCCCCTACATTATATTTATTCCACACCTTTTCTATTCCCTTTAAAGCAGACAGAACATTCTCTTGATTAAGCTTAATAGAAACTATAGAAAACTGTTTTTTCACTCGCTTATTAGTATTTAGTTGTGTGTATATCCTTGGGGAAACTCTATTCTCAAGTCCACTTGTATTAAAATTAGTTACCACACCTATAATTTGATATTTATAACTTGTCCCTTCTATAAATTTCCCAATAGGTGAATCCTCTTTCATCGCTTCCACAAAACTCTCATTCACTACAACATTACTAATGCTATCTGAAGCAAATTCTTTAGAGATATTTCTCCCCTCCTTCATTTTAATTTCATACAAATCAAAATACTCGTAATCCATTGCTATTTGCTCTGTCAAAATATTTTCCTCTTTATAAGGATAATAAGTAAAAATCGAAGAACCTCCTGTGCTTCCAAAATGAGAACTACCTATTGCCACACCTTCTACACCGGGTACTTTTAGCAATTCTTCTTTGAAATTAAAATACTTGTGTAAACGCCCTTCACCTTCATCCCATCGTTGCTGATTCATAAAAGGAATCCCTATAACCTGGTCTCCTTTAAATCCTAAATCTTTATTCAACATAAAATTTACCTGCTGATTTACTAAGAGAGAACCAATGATGAAAAAACAAGCAATAGCAAACTGAATAACTAAGAAAGTATTTTTGACGAAATCTCCCTTTCGACTGCGGTGAAAACTACCTTTAAGAACTGATAATGTTTCGTAGTTTGCCAAATATAAAGCAGGTAAGCCCCCTACAATAAAAACCGTACTTAGTAAAATCACCCCTAAAACAGGCCAGAACTCCAATACAGAAAACTCCATAGCAGATTTGACAAATACATTGACAAAAGGCAGTATCAACTCTACAAAAACAATACTTATCAACAAGGCAATTATCACTGTTAATAACGCCTCAAACAAACCTTGTAAAACAACATCCTTTTTATTTGCTCCAATTGCTTTTCGTATTCCTATTTCCTTTCCTCTACCTAATATTTGAGATAAAGTCAGATTGATATAATTAAAAACGGACAACACCAAAATCAAAACAGATAAGCCTATCATTATTTTAAGCATCTGTATATTGGCATCGCGCTCAGGAAAATGAGATTCATTGCCACTTAACCTCAACCCATTTAGCACGTATAATTCAGGCTCTGTATGAAAATTCTTGAGAAATTCTTCAAGAAATTTTTCTACACTTATCCCTTTTGACAAAGCCATAGGCTTGTAGTAGTTTTCTAATAAGGCATTGTTAATTGCATCAACAACTTTTTGAGGTTCTTTGGTTCGAATCAACAAAGCATCATTGGAATTAAACCAATCATCATTCGTTAACACCTCTTGTGCTAAATCACTTAGCACTATATTAGGACTAATAGAACCTCTATTTTTCCCTAATGAATAAACCCCAGAAACGATATATTTTTTATCTTTTAATGTGATTTCATTGCCAATAGAATTAACTCCCTTTCCAAATAATAGCTCAGAAACACTTTGTTCTATCGCTATATCATTTGGATTTTTAAACACTGTAGAAGCATTCCCGTAAACAAATTCAAAAGGAAAAAATGAAAAGAAATTACTCTGTGTTAAAAACACTTTCTCTATTGTCGTTCCTTTTCCTTTGTACTCTACTAATTCACTCGTATAGCCAGAACTGTAATACATATAATCTTCCACCGCAGAAGAATTCTCTTTAATAGTTCTTCCTAATGGCTTTGGTTGACTTGAATAGGTAACAGTCTTCCCTTTGTTCATCAACATATAAACCTCATCCTTATTCGGATTCCATTGGTCATAACTTGACTCCTCCAAATAGTACAAAGACGATAATATCACAGCCGATATACCGATTGCCAAACCAATCACAGTCAGCAAGAAATACATCTTGTTCTTAACCGTATGATACCAATATATTTTCAACCAATTCTTTATCATCTTATTCGTATTTGATATATTTCAACACATTTATTCTCGTAGCTTTCAACACCTTTGTTGTCAATATCAAGAGTATCAATCCCAACAACATAAAAAAGGCATATATAAAAGGCGATAGCTCAATTTCTTGTCGATAACTAAACCTCATCAGCCATTTATTCATCAGCCAATAAGTAGGATAAACCACTAAAGCATACCCCACAATTACCATCATCACATAAGGCAATAACAACTGCCTTAACATCTGCCCTGTATCAGCACCTAAAACCTTGCGTATAACTATTTCCTTTAATCTGCGCTCTACCACAAATGATATCACAGCATACAACCCAAATAAAGAAATTAGCACTACAGCAACAATCCACAACACAAACATATCCCGTTGTGATAGTACCTTTTGATACGTCTGAGCAAATTGCTCCTTCACCAAAATGGGTTCAAATGGATATTCGTAATCTACATTAACCAACCAAAATGCCTGTATGCGTTCCAGCGTTTCTTCTTTTATTGCCTCGTCAATGCGGATAGAAATAGACTCAATACTATACGGCAAAAAGTCAATATCTTTCCAATTGAACAAAACCATCGGTTTAATCACTTCGTCAAACCCATCTCTATAAAAATTGTTGATTACCCCTTTAACGATATATGTATTCCCATCAAAAGAAATAATCTCACCAATCACCTCATCTGGTCTTTTGCCTACCTTATCAACAAATTGTTGGTTAACAATCACTGTTGACAAACTATCTACCGCTATATTCTCATAAGCGATTTGCTCAAAACCGAGCATTCCTACATAATTATCATCCACTCCCTCCATCACAAAATCAGTAATCTTATTCAGTCCTAAATAAGCTGTATAATTGTGATTCACCGCCTTTGCACGGTATGAAATCGTTGATAAAGAAACATCTTGCACTCCCTTTATCCCTTGCAATGCCTCTATTAACTTCTCATTTCTGTAAAACTTACGTCTGATTTGCTGTGTGTATAACTTCACTTGATACACGTTATCTCCCTTAAATCCCAACGGTTGTTTTTGCATAAAATCAACCTGATTGTTGATAATCCAACCCGCAATCAAAAAGAAAAAAGCAATTACAACCTGAATTGTAACTATTACACTTCTCCATCCAGCTCCCTTATATCCCTTCACAAAAGGGGCATTGGTCAAGTTTCTCAAAGCAATATAATTAGCGTATAATGCAGGAAGTACCCCTCCAAAACAAATCACAGCTAATAGCAATAGTATAAGTACACTTACTAATTTTTCAATTTCAAAATACAGTACACTGTGCAAAAAGTTGTTGTAAATAGGCAAACTCAACTCTACAAATACAAGTGCTAAGCACAAAGCGATTACAGCATTTAAAACCGTTTCGAATATAATCTGCCCTACTATCTGTCTTTTGGATGCTCCAATAATTCGCCTAATCTTAAACTCCTTAACCCTCCTTAAAACGTTAGCTTGGTTTAAGCTGATATAGTTCAAAATCGCTAAGACAAAAATCAAGATAGAACTGCCAAAAATCAACTTCACCGTTTCTACTTTTGAACGCCCCTCTAACAAAGCTGTTTGCTTAGAATCAAAGCGTCCGTCCTTTAAAGACGACAGTTTTACGGCTATTTTGTCTCCTTTGTCTTCGTCGTATTTATTCTGCTTTTTCTTATCGTGATACTCTGCGCTAATTTTTTCACTAATATTTTCCGGCAAATTTCCCTTAGTAATTTTGACTAATAACCCCGCTGTATTCTCTTGCCACAAACTTGGCGAATCCATCGTATTCCACTCTATATTTGCAATGACTACATCAGGCATAATCGTTGCCTTTTGATTCAAGCGATACACTCCATTCACCACATAACGCTGATGTGCTAACGACAGCGTATCTCCTACCGGGTTTACCTCTCCAAAAAATCGCTTTGCCGTTTTTTCAGAGATTGCCACAGACAATTCCTTATCAAAAACAGCATGCTTATCTCCATAGATAAAGTCGAAATCATAAAAGTCAAAAAACGTTTTCTGTGTGTTTAATATCTTATTGACCACCCCTTGCTCTTTGTTGCTTTCACCATAAAAGTCAATGTACTCCAAGGCGAAATAGCAATAGTTTTCAATCTCTCCTGCGCGCATTAAAGAAGGGCCAACACCTGCGGGAATCAACACAGAATTTCCCTGTTCACCCATTTCGATATTAACCTCGTAAAATTGGTTTACATCCTTAATCCATCTGTTGTAGCTGTACTCGTCTTTCAAATGAATAACCGCCAACAGAACAGACGCCATACCAATTGCCAATCCAAGGATATTCCACAGAAAGAACATCTTAGATTTATTGATATGATTCAGGTATATTTTAAACCAATTTGTTAACATCTTTGCTTATTTTGCTTTGACAGACCCCATTGAATCTGTGTATTTTTTAAGTGTTTTTGGGGTGTTATAATAAATCACTTTCCCCATTGAATCTGCATAGGCATTTAAACTTTCCGTTGGATGTACTTCTGCCTTTCCCATAGAGTCTGCTTCTACTTTCACGTCTTTAGCAACCAACTCTTTCCCATCAAAAGAAGCAGCACTGTCAATGTTGATTGTCAAACTCTCCACATCTCCTGTTACTATCGCTTTCGCAGCGCTATCCAGGCTTGCTTTAATAGTTTTAGCAAGAATATTTCCCTCGTATTTACTCGCAGAATCTAAATTTAAAGTCACTGTATTTGCCTGAAACGAACCATTCATATAACCGTTCGAATCCATATTAATACTGATATTATCTCCTGTTGCTCTTCCTGTCAAAATCACTTTTGAAACCATACTTACGTTATAGCTAACAATTCCTTTTTGAGCAATTGAAACTTTTATACTACCGATATTGCCTCTAAAATTTCTACTTCTCTTGTTGCTTTCCAAATCCACATAAAGCTTCTTGCCTACTTGTTTTACACTAATCTCTTCTGCCCCATCTTGCTTTGTCGTAACAATTTCAATGGTCTTAGAATCCTTCGTTGGGTCCACTGTTACTTCAATCGGCATAGAAGCATACAAATGAGTAACTCCTCCTGCGATTGTTACCGTTTTTTTGCCTTGTGCACTCATTAGCCAAGTACACAGCATCAATAATAAACTCAATAAAAAACGTATCATAACTCTTCTTTTTTTAGTCCGCGAAGACGTCTACAATTTTGGTATTTATCTTTTCTGACAGAATCATTCCGTCTTTCATTAAGATAGTTCGCTCTGAATAAGAAGCATCGTGATGAGAGTGCGTTACCATAATAATGGTAGCTCCCTGTTGATGTAAATCTGTCAAAAGCTCCATAACCTCACTACCATTCTTACTATCTAAATTACCTGTTGGCTCATCCGCCAGAATAATCTTAGGGTTGTTAATCAAAGCACGACCTACTGCCACACGTTGTTGTTGTCCCCCTGATAATTGCTGTGGATAGTGTTTCAATCGATGAACGATATTCAAGCGTTCTGCTATTTCCATCACGCGTTTCTTGCGTTCGCCACTTGGCACTTTATTGTAAATCAACGGCAATTCAATATTGTCATACACAGACAACTCATCAATTAAATTGAAGTTTTGAAATATAAACCCAATGTTTTCTTTTCTAATTTTAGCACGTTGACTTTCTGTCAACCCTACCATTTCTTTGTCTAACAGCAAATAACTTCCTGATGACGCATCATCCAATAATCCGATGATGTTTAACAACGTTGATTTTCCACATCCTGAAGGTCCCATAACTGAGATAAATTCTCCTTCTCTCACTTCTAAGGATACTTTGTTTAATGCTGTAGTCTCCACTTCCTCTGTTTGGAAAACGCGAGACATTTCTTTGATTGATATTACCATAACTAATCCTCTATATTTAAATGTTCAACTCTCAAATAATCTTTATAACTCGATACAATCACCTGTTCGCCAGGCTCTAATCCAGAAATCACCTCATAATAGGCTGGATTCTCCCGTCCTATTTCAATATTTCTCCTTTGAGCTTTGTTGTTTTTTACAACATATACCCATTCGCCTTTAGTTTCTTGGTAGAAATTACCCTTTGCTAATAACATTCTCTTTTCTTTTCCTGACAAGAATAACTTAACCCCGAAACTCGTTCCCTCTTGTAATTTTAGTTCACTGTCTGTCAAAAATCTCAACTGAACCTCAAAACGTCCGCTTTTTACTTCTGGCAATATTTTGGTTACCTCTACTGAAGTAATTTGTCCTTTTAAATCTACCTGTCCTTTTTGTCCTACAACCACTTTGTCTAAATAAAACTCATCTACTTGAGCCACCAACTTATACCCTTCCATCACGTCTATCTTGCCAATGCTTTCTCCCGCTTGATACGTCTTTCCTAATATTGCCTCAAAAGAAGATAACCTTCCTGATATTGGGGCTTTCAATAAAAAGTTGCCTTTATTCTCTTTCAACTTTTCTAAGCTTTTTGCCAACACAGCCAATGATTGGTCTATTTGTCGCAACTGTACTTGGTTGGATTGTTTTTCCTTGACAATGCTTTCCTCCATCAGTGCTTTTCGCTTTTTTTGGTAAGACAATGTTTCTCTGGTCTTATCCCAATCGCTCTGAGAAAGCACCTCTTGGTCAAATAATTTTTTGTTTAACTGATATTGCAACTCTGCATTTTTAAAATCATAATCAATACTAATTAAATCTTTGGTTAAATTTAACTCTTGACTTCGAATATTCATTTTATTTACATTCAAATTATTCATTTGTTCAATCAACGATGCCTCTTGTGACATAAAACTAAACTCTGTCGTTGGATTGTAAATTTGAACTAAAGGTTCTCCTTTTTTCACCATACTCCCGTTTTCTACAAAGCGCTCTTGAATAGAACCTCCCTCAACGATATTTACCAACAACGAATGCAGTGGCTCTACCTGTGCTTGAAAAGAAATATACTCCTCAAAAAAGTCCTCTGTAACTTCTCTAATTCGTATCTCTTTTTTAGGCACATTCAACACTACGGTTTGAAAAAACGTAAAGTAAGTCGCTAACAATAAAAGTATTATTCCGATTACAATGGCTAATACTTTAACTTTTTTTCTATTTTTACGAGGAAGCGCTTTGTCCATACCAAGTCTATTTTTCTTTTATAATGAGAAAAATGTGCCACTGAGTTAATAAACAACATTGTGCTATTTATCAACACCTTACAAAAAAAGTAGAAAAACAAGTGTCCGATAACGAACACTATTTTGTCCACTTTTGAAACAGCAATAAATTACAATGAGAAAGATTATAGCCAACATATTAGTATTAGACGACAATTCGGAGATTTTAATCGCGGCTAAAATGCTATTAAAACGCCATTTTGAAACCGTAAACACCAATACAAACCCTAAAAAAATCATTGAATATTTAGGAGAAAATAAAGTAGATGTGGTGATTTTGGACATGAATTATCGCGTTGGATTTGAAGATGGAAAAGAGGGCATTTTTTGGTTTAAAGAAATTAAGC
>JASLGC010000109.1 GCA_030150335.1 Flavobacterium sp. | reverse complement strand
TTTTAATAACTGTAAAACATCTTGGTTATCTAAAAGCTCTTCTCCATCTATAGTTTGAGTTTTTATAGGGAGTTCTTTTATATGTTCTGACAAATGATCGAAGCGTGTCATAATACGCTCCATCCATAAAAAGAATTCTGTGCGATCTATATTCATAATGTTAGAATTTAATGGGTTAATTAAATTTGTTAGCTAACATTACAAAAGAACAAAGCTTGGCAAGATAAATCTGCCAAGCTTTGCCAATGGGTATGTTTTATTGCTATAAATATTAGCAAAAAATAATTTAAATAATGAATATAATGAAGTATGTTAGTAACAGTTAACCTTTAAAAAATTAAAATATTATGGGATTAAAACCAGGACCTAAAAGAACCGCTATTTCAACAGGAGAGCCAGATAAACGTCAAAGAGACAATAAAGACACTCCAGGTAACACACCTTCTCTTAAACCACCTAAACGTAGTAAATAAAATGACTATGACTAATTAAAAAGCACCGTTTTCTGAAACAGTGCTTTTTTAATATTACTTTTGTCTATATTAACTCTAATCAAAATTAAAATAATACTTTATGGAGGAAGTTATAAGGAAAATACATACAGTAATTGAGGATTATAGAAATCATGATGGTATATATATTACCCCTGAACATATAGCTAATTGGGCTAATCAATTTGGAGATCATAATGAGTTTGTTTTAAATGAAATACTTGAAATATTACCTAAGGTTTATATCTCAAGAAACAAAGCAAAAGAATATATAAAACAACATATTGATGCTTATATTAATCTTTATAAATATACCAATGTATCAACTTTCCTTAGTGACACAGAGTTTCTAAACATGCAACTACCTCATAAAAGTCAACCAGCTATTCTAATGCTTCTTGAAGAAGTACTAAATGAAGTATATGGTGAATCTTATTTGAGATACACAACCTATCCTAAGATCAATTACATTTATTTCGATGATATTTTAGCCTCAGGAAGCACTGTAGGAAATCATATTCTTACTTGGTTACATCAACAAGATACACATGGTAGAGCAAATCATGAAAAAATAAGCAATAAAGAAATTAGACTTTCAATTAGTTTGTTTTGTAAACATGTTTGGGGGTTTTCATTTCAGAAATATCGTATTATCAAAGAATTTGGTGACAAAACAGAAAGAAAAATTAATTGGTACTGGAACTATGAAGTTCAAAACCATGCTAAATTTAATAATCAACAACTAAATATAGCCAAACCAGTTAAAGGAGATAATATTACTATCAATACTTATTTTGCATCATTAACAGCTACTAAATATGATGATTATGCTTTCCGAAAAGTTAACACACCTATTAATGAGTATTTCTTTACAAATAAAGAAAATAGAATTAAATTTGAGAATATCTTAGTAGAAAAGGGAATTGAAATCATTGGTATGATTAAAGGTGAAGTAAAACCAAATATACGTCCACTTGGTCTTATAAATCCAAGTTATAAGATTTTAGGATTAGGAACACACTTTTTTACTTGGCGTAATATTCCAAATAATAGCCCGTTAGTATATTGGTGGGAAGTATCAGGACATGACTGGATACCATTATTTTCTGTTGCAAACAGAGGTTAGTTTCTATTAATTTTATATCTTCGTATTATGAATCTTAAAGTAAGAGAGTACAAAACTAAAGAGGTTATCACATTTGCTAAGACAAGTGATAAATTTGGTGGGCTATCTAATATGGCTCCAGGATATTCTTTGTTTGTAAATGAAGTAAATATCCAAAGCTCTGAACTACTATATCAAGCATTCCGTTTTTCATTATTTCCTTCAATTCAAGAAGAGATTTTTAGAACAGAAAACCCAATGGATGCCAAAAAGATTAGTCGAAAATATAATAACTATTCACGACAAGATTGGGATCAAGTGAAATTCAAGATTATGAAATGGAGTCTTGAGGTAAAATTAATCCAAAACTATAAGAAATTTTCAGAGCTTTTATTAAGCACAGGAAATCTTCCAATTGTGGAATATTCTGTTAAAGATGATATTTGGGGAGCTAAACCTACAGGAGAGAATACTTTAATTGGAGTAAATGCACTTGGTCGATTGTTAATGGAATTAAGAGAGAAAATTTTGAGTGGTCAAATACACTCGGAAAGTGTAATATACCCTCTTGATATTTCTGCATTTTTATTATTTAATAAGCCTATTGGAGAAGTTTATAATGATTCTTATTTCATAGAAGATTTGGATGAAATTTATGCCTATTAGAGATTAAGTATTTATCATTATAATATACTCATTTAAAAAAAACGTTGTCTGATTATAATTAATCAGACAACGTTTTTTTTATAATGGGTACCACTTCATCATAAAATATAGTTATACATTCGCTCATATAAAATCTATACATAAGATGGCTTACAATAATGAATCCAAACGCTTCTTAAATGAATTAAAATATTCTTCATCTACTTCTACATTATTACCATTCTTCAGTTCTATCAACATATCAACTATCGTTCTTCGAATTGTTTCTTTATTCCAAACTTTATATTTAGAATAAATAACTAACCAAGTAATATAAAAATCTTGATAAGATCTTCTAAAAGTCTTAGAGTTTTTTACATTAAAAAACTCATTAACTGCATCTTTCTTTAAATGTCCCTCAAACAATTCTCCAAAAAAACAAATCAATTCTTCTGTTTTAGTAATAGAATTAAGAAAAATTTCCTTCTCTGAAATATTTTCATCCAATTTACTTAAAAAATCAGTTATAGCAGATTTATTTTTAATCCTACAAGTTATTCTATCACTCCTCAAAAATAAACCTAGTACTTTATCATAAG
>JASLGC010000085.1 GCA_030150335.1 Flavobacterium sp. | reverse complement strand
CCTGGAGACGTTTTCTACCTTCACTCAAGATTGTTAGAGCGTGCTGCACGTGTTATTGGAGATGATGAAATCGCAAAAAACATGAACGATTTACCAGAGTCTATTAAACCTTTCGTTAAAGGTGGTGGTTCTTTAACTGCTTTACCAATTATCGAAACTCAAGCTGGTGACGTTTCTGCATATATTCCAACTAACGTAATTTCTATTACTGATGGACAGATTTTCTTAGAATCAGATTTATTCAACTCAGGTGTACGTCCAGCGATTAACGTTGGTATCTCTGTATCTCGTGTTGGAGGTTCTGCTCAAATTAAATCAATGAAAAAAGTAGCTGGTACTTTAAAACTTGACCAAGCACAATACCGTGAGTTAGAAGCTTTCGCTAAGTTTGGTTCTGATTTAGATGCTGCTACAATGAACGTAATTTCTAAAGGTCAACGTAACGTTGAAATCTTGAAACAAGCTGTAAATGATCCATATACAGTAGAAGATCAAGTTGCAATTATCTACGCTGGTTCTAAAAACCTTTTAAGAAATGTTCCTGTTTCTAAAGTTAAAGAATTTGAAAAAGAGTATTTAGAGGCTTTAAACTCTCGTCATAGAGATGTTTTAAATCAATTAAAAGCTGGTAAGTTTAATGATGAACTTACTGGAGTACTTGAAAAAGTAGCTAAAGAAGTTTCTGCAAAATATTAAAAATTATATCTGTCGATAAGCAGTTATTAAAAATTGCTTATCGATAGTTTTATATACAATTTACAATGGCAAACCTTAAGGAAATACGTAATAGGATTTCATCAATCGGATCGACTATGCAGATTACTTCTGCAATGAAAATGGTATCTGCTGCTAAATTAAAAAAGGCAACTGATACTATTATGGCAATGCGTCCATATTCAGAAAAGTTGACTGAGTTGATTCAAAACGTTAGCGCAACTTTAGAGGGTGATAATTCTGGAGTATATTCTCAAGAAAGAGAAGTAAAGAATGTGCTAATTGTTGTTATCACATCAAATAGAGGTTTATGTGGTGGATTTAATGCTAATATCATTAAGCAGATAAATACACTTAAGAGCTCTGTATATAAAGATGTTAATGTTGATATTCTGACAATTGGTAAAAAAGGTCACGATGTATTGCGTAAGTCATTTACTGTGATTGATAATAGAAGTGATTTGTATGATCAGTTAAATTTCGAAAACAGTTCTGTTATTGCTCAAGGAATGATGGATGCTTTTGTTGAAGAAAAGTATGATTCTGTTCAAATCGTATATAATCAATTTAAAAACGCTGCTACGCAAATCGTTGTTACTGAGCAATTCTTGCCATTATTGCCAATTGAAACAAATGAAAATGTAACGTCTGATTATATTTATGAGCCTTCTAAAGAAGAGATTTTAAGTACATTAATTCCTCTTTCATTAAAGACTCAATTATTTAAGGCTGTAGCTGATTCTGTTGCTTCTGAACACGGAGCACGTATGACTGCTATGCACAAAGCAACTGACAATGCTCAAGAGTTAAAAGATGCATTAACGCTTTCTTACAACAAAGCTCGTCAAGCTGCTATTACAAATGAAATTTTAGAGATTGTTGGAGGTGCTGAGGCATTAAAAAACTAATCTAATTATACTTATACAAAAGGGCTTCAATCTTGAGATTGAAGCCCTTTTTATTTTTAAGTGTTAGTAAGTTATTCCAAAATAAAACTACTGATTTCTAAGTCCCATCTATTTTCAGTAACAGCAGTACTCGTACCACCTAATCTGAGTATCATTGAATCGCTATCTTTGTTGGTATTAATATTAGTGATATCAATCGTAACTTTCAACCATTGTCCTTTAGTGTCAATATTAAAAGACTCATAATTGTTGACATTCCTTAGTTGTTCAATTGTTATTTCATTCTTTCCATTTTCAGGAGAAAAGAGTTTATAAATTGTTTTTTGTCCATCATATTCTAAAACATCGATATTCATTGCTCTTGCTGTTGATTTCCCTCTAATAAAAAATGATAAGTAGTTTTTTCCTTTTAACTTCTCATTGCCTTTGGTAGTAAATAGGATTGTATTTCTTTTATCATAATCAACTTTGACAGTGTTTATTCCATCATTCGCTGTAGATAATTCCGCAATTGATTTACTAATCCATTTAGAGTTTATAGTTTTCTTAGCTTCTGTTTCATTAATAAGATTTAAGTAAATGTTCTCTTGGGTTGCTACATATCCATTCGGGAGTGTTGGTAGTAGGCTTTCATTTTCAACTGGAATTTCTGGTTTTGTGGTTTCATCTTCTAATTCAAAACCAAAAGTAATTTCATCAATTAGCAAATCATAATTTGCTTTAGAACCAACTTTAAAAGCAAAGAGGTTTCCTCTACCACTTTTATTGTATTCTACATTGGTTAAATCTAACGTGATTTTGAACCAATCATTAGCTTGAATTGTCGCGGAGACATAATCATTATACCCATTGCTTTTGTTTGAAGCATTTGTTCTTTGTGTTGGATATAAAGTCAGATTGCTTCTATAACTTGGCTTCTCTTTGGTTTTTATTACTTCATCACTTGCCAGGTTAAATACTGCATAAGTTCCATCCTCTCTATAAACATTAAATGATAGTGATTTATCGGAGGTTCCTTTTACATACATTGTAATGCTTTTAGCATCATTGGAGACTGTTTGATTTTCTGTAATGAACAAATAGTCGTTGGCATTAGGGGTACCTTTAATTGCTAAGGCAGTTTTACCATCCATACCTTGTCCAATAGCTTGTTTAGCATAAGCTTGTAAACCAGATTTGTTTGTTGTTTTTATAAATGACTGCCAGTTAGTAAAATTTGCAATGTAGTTAGGAGAATTTATATCTACACCATCTTGGTTGCTTCCTTCTTTACCACCTGATGTTGGGGGACTAACAGGTGCATTAGGGCTACTATCAAAAGGGGCTTCGTTAAGATCCATATCTTCAATAGTTCTTGGATAAAACTGTAAAACACCTTGAAATTCACTTACAATACCAGTTATAGTCCCGCTTTCTGATGGTATGATTTGGTCTTTTAATCCATTTGAGTATTTACCTGTTCTGACTTGTAAAGTATTTCCCTCTTTGTCAAGCATCATACGTAAAGTATAACCTTGTCTATCATTTGTAGGCGCATCTTCTGCATAATACGTTTCACCTACAATTGATCTCTCAAATTGTATATTATCGATGCGAATTAGCTTTCCAAGTAATGTTTTATCTTCTAAAAGTTCTGGAATTGTAATGTTATTGATAAACGGTTCAAAATCGGCCGTATTCAATGTGTTACATGACTTGTAAAGAGATGTCTTTAGATTTCCCTCCGTAATTACATCAGGGTATTTATTACCACTCGCCGCAGTGTATATACCGCCACCGAATGTAATCATTCCAAAACTGTTTTGGACATACAATCCATTAAGATTAAGATAAACTTTTGAGCCAACCGGAAACAGAGCATAGCCACCTTTTAAGTCTGCTTTAATAGTTAATGGCGTTTGAGATTTTTCATCAACAATGATTAACTGTTGATAGAAGTTACCTCCTTGATCACTTGAAATTACAATTCCAGAGATTGTTTCGTCAGCTTTATAAAACATTACTTCTCTTCCTTCGGATATTTTACTATACAACGCATCTATTGTTTTATTAGCAGTAATCGAAGGTTCAACACAATCTAAAGAAGGAGTTACAAAGTCATCATTCTTAGCACAAGCCATTAAGAATAAACTTGTAAATAGTATGCAAATTAATGTGTAATATGTTTTTTTCATCGTATGGAAAATTAAAAGTTATAGTATAGGTTAACAAAGAAGTTGCGCCCGTAAGCATGCCAATATTTGTTTGAAAAAGTATTCGTTCCACTTGCAGAGTTTGCAACTTCTCGTTCGTAATTAGCATTACGAGCTTGTTCAAACCCTCCTGTTTTGTACTGCTTATTCAGTACATTGTTTACGCTTGCAAAGAATCCGAGGAAGGTTCTATTAGGTAATCTCCACGACTTGCCACCAATTATATTTACAACGGTAAAGTCGGGAAGCTTCTCTTGCCTTAAAATGTTGCGCAGTTCTGTTTCGGTTAAATCTTCATACGGCTGTCCAGTATCTGGATTAGTTACAAAATTGGTCGTTCTACGCATTGCAGAAATACTCGTGTACGTGTGATTTAAGTAATTAATATTACCACTTACCCACCAATAAGAAGGAGCCCGGTACTCTAATCCAAGAGATAGAGCT
>JASLGC010000072.1 GCA_030150335.1 Flavobacterium sp. | reverse complement strand
TATCCGATGGATAACAACCGATTTAAGGTGGTTATTGCAGCGGGGCTCACCTCTTCCCATTTCGAACAGAGAAGTTAAGCCCGCTAGCGCAGATGGTACTGCTAACCAGTGGGAGAGTATGACGCCGCCTTTCTTTTGAATCCCCAATCTCTATGAGGTTGGGGATTTTTTTTGCTTTGTACTGAAATTATACAGGATGCTTCTATGTAAATAACTTGAATTTAGCATAAAGTATAGTTTGTACTATTATATGATTAGTTTATTCATATTATAAAATTTAGGCTATAGTATGTTATACTCATAATCATAATCATTTTAAAATGATATAATTAAAAGTTGTCGGTGTCATTATTATACTATCTCCTTTATAAGTATAGTTTTGATATAAAATATTTATATATGTCTGTATATAATTTGGTTTGATAATATTTTGCAGTATATAATTCTTTTTTTAATTATATTTTCCGAATATAATTCTTTTTATTATCTTTGCACCCGCAAAACAGTAATGATGGAGTATAAATTAGATGAAATAGATTTAAAAATCTTGCGTATGATGCAAGAAAATGCGCGTATTAATAATTCAGAGCTAGCTCGTGAAGTTGGTATGGCTCCATCAGCAGTACTTGAAAGAGTTAAGAAATTAGAGCAGAAGGAAGTTTTATTGGAGTATAATGCACGTGTTAATCCAAAGGCTATTAATCAAAAGATGCTTTCATTTATTTTTATTAAGGTAGATGAAATTATTGGAGATGAAGAGACTGGGAAATTATTAGCTGAGATCCCTGAGGTATTAGAAGTACATGATATTGCAGGTGATGATGGTTATATGGTAAAAGTACGTACTTCAGATTCGTTAGCATTAGTTCATTTAATGAGAAATTCATTGTCGAAAATTCAAGGAATAATATCGACGCGAACAATTATTGTTTTGCAAACTGTAAAAGAGGATAATAAATTAATAATACCAGAAAATTTAGATTAGTTATGGGGGCAGTTAATACAAATGGTACAAGTAAGGGAGCAGTTATTTTCGCTTATCTTGTTGTTTATTTTGTTTGGGGTTCTACCTTTTTCTTTATACATAAAGCATTGAGTGATTTTACACCTTTTGTTTTAGGATCATTACGTTTTTTTGCAGCAAGTATGATTTTATTAACTTATTGTAAAATGCGTGGGTATAAATTGTTTAACAAAAAAGTTGTAAAGCAAGCTTGTATTACAGGATTTTTGTTATTGTTCATTGATATGGGAGCATTGATTTGGGCAGAGCAACACGTTTCAAGTGGTATTGCGGCAATTATGGCAGCAGCAGCAGCTTTATGGTTTATTATATTAGATAAACCACAATGGAAGAATAACTTTTCAAGCATACCAACTGTTCTTGGATTAATCATGGGATTTATTGGTGTTATTATGTTATTTGCAGAGCAAATTACTATAGCGAGTGATGAGTCTCAAAAGTTATTAAATATCTTCTGTATGGTTTTATTAATCATCGGATCTATTGCTTGGACTATTGGTTCTTTATACTCTAAATATTCAAAAGATAAAAATGTAGATGAAGGAGAAGATTTGCATGTGATGGTAAAAACATCATGGCAAATGATTACTGCTGGAGTTTTGTTTTCACTTGTAGCAGTAATGAATGGAGAATTTGCTGCATTTGACCCAGCGGATATATCTACTGGAGGTTGGTTTTCATTAGGATATTTGATTACGTTTGGTTCTATATTAGCCTTTGGTTCTTATATATGGTTAATTCAGAATAGACCAGTGACAGAAGTGAGTACTTATGCTTATGTAAACCCTGTAGTAGCAGTTGCTTTAAGTTATTTTTTCACAGACGACATTATTACAAGTTTACAAGTTGGAGGATTAGCAGTTGTATTAGTAAGTGTTGCTTTAATGAACTGGGATCTATACAAAGGGAGTAAAGTGTTTAAGAGCTTTAGAAAGAAGACTTCTAATAGTAGTCAAGATGAAGAACAATTGAACGTAAGTAATTAGAATTTAAATTTTTACTATATATAAGAGGCCTTGGGATGTACCCAGGGCCTCTTTTTTTATAATGCTTTTATATTGAGTATATTATGTTTTAAAAAGGGATTAAATAATTTTGTTAGATTGGATAAAAGTATTACTTTTGCGCAGCTTTTAGATCAACATGGTTTCCTAAGAGCATTTATAAAATTAATTAAACCCTTCTGTTTTTTAGTAATTGATTTTTAGAAACTTATCAAGAGGACGGAATACAAATTTTTATCAGCTATGTCTGAAAACATTAAAACACAAGAAGAATTTTTAAAGGATTTTAACTGGGATAACTACGAAAACGGTATTGATGCTGTTGATGATAGCCAATTAAAAGAATTCGAAAGCTTAGTAGACAAAACGTTTATCTCTACAGATGACGAAGAAGTAGTAGAAGGAGTTGTTGTTAGAATTACTGACAGAGATGCGATTGTTGATATCAACGCTAAATCTGAAGGTGTTATTTCATTAAACGAATTCCGTTACAATCCAAACTTAAAAGTTGG
>JASLGC010000070.1 GCA_030150335.1 Flavobacterium sp. | reverse complement strand
ATTATGGGAGCATCAGTATTGAAATAGCATTAAGTTATTGAGATTATCTCTTTTTAGAGGGGTGAATAGGGTTTAAATGTAGGTTGTTTTAGATTTAATCGTTTGGCAAGTAATTAAAATTAGGTGAATGCTTTTATGTAGTTTAATTGCTCTTTTTGAGTTTTAGCAAATAGTTGTGTCTTAAAGAGGCTTTTATTGTTATGTTTTGAATTGATTTACACTTTAAAAGCTTAAATTCCTTGCTTTCTGTTCTTAAATTGAGGAAATATAAATTATCTTTGCTTCTTAATAAATTGAAAAAAATGACATTAAATCAGATTTTAACTCCGCAGATTGAGAAGGCAGTTCAACAACTATACGGGGTAACCGTTGAGAAAGTTGAATATCAGGCGACAAGAAAAGAGTTCGAGGGCGATATTACAGTAGTTATTTTCCCTTTCTTGAGACAGATTAAGGGGAATCCAGTAGAAATAGGTACTAAGATTGGTGAATATTTAGTAGAGAATACTACCATAATAGAGCGGTTTAATGTAGTTAAAGGATTTTTGAATTTAGTCGTTTCAGACAATTACTATATTTCTTTTTTTAACGGTATCCGCAATGTAGAGCACTTCGGGTTTGTTGAACCAAAAGAAGGTGATAAATCAGTATTGGTAGAGTATTCTTCACCAAATACAAACAAACCTTTGCACTTAGGTCACGTTAGAAATAACTTATTGGGATACTCAGTAGCTGAAATTCTTAAAGCTTCAGGTAAAAAAGTATTCAAAACTCAAATTATCAATGATAGAGGTATCCATATTTGTAAGTCTATGTTGGCTTGGAAAAAGTATGGTAATGGTGAAACTCCGGAATCTACAGGATTAAAAGGAGATAAGTTAGTAGGTAATTACTACGTTAAATTTGACATTGAATACAAAGCTCAAATCAAGGATTTGATGGCTCAAGGTATGTCAGAGGAGGAGGCTAAGAAAGAAGCTCCAATTATCAAAGAAGCAAAACAAATGCTTGTTGAGTGGGAAGCGAATAAACCAGAAGTTATTGATTTATGGAATATGATGAATCAATGGGTATATGATGGTTTTGCAGTTTCTTACAAAAACTTAGGTGTTGATTTTGATAAAAACTACTTCGAAAGTAACACTTACCTATTAGGTAAAGATGTTGTAGAGAAAGGATTAGAAAAAGGTGTTTTCTATAAAAAAGAGGACAACTCTGTTTGGATTGACCTTTCTGATGAAGGATTAGATGAGAAACTTGTATTAAGAGGTGATGGTACTTCTGTGTATATGACTCAAGATATCGGTACTGCTATCCAACGTGTGAATGACTTTGGCGATGTAGGTGGTATGGTATATACAGTAGGTAACGAGCAAGATTACCACTTTAAAGTATTGTTCTTAATCTTAAAACGTTTAGGTTTTGATTGGGCAGAAAGCTTGTATCACTTATCTTACGGAATGGTAGATTTACCTTCAGGAAAAATGAAGAGTAGAGAAGGTACTGTAGTTGATGCTGATGACTTAATGGATGAAATGACGAATACAGCTAAGACTATTTCTGAAGAGTTAGGTAAATTAGAAGGGTATTCTGAAGAAGAGAGAAAAGTGTTGTTTAATACAATAGGTTTAGGTGCTCTTAAATACTACATTTTAAAAGTTGACCCTAAGAAACGTATTTTGTTTAACCCAGAAGAATCTGTTGATTTTGCGGGGAATACAGGACCGTTTATTCAATATACTTATGCTCGTATTCAATCTATTTTGCGTAAAGCAGATTTCGATTGTACACAAGAGATTACTGATTTAGTTTTAGACCCGAAAGAGAAGGAATTATTGAAGTTATTAGAAGAATTCCCTGTGGTAATTCAAGATGCTGCACGTACATATAGTCCTGCGTTAATTGCTAATTATGTTTATGAATTAGTTAGAGAGTACAACTCTTTCTATCAGACTGTTTCTATCTTAGGAGAAGAAAATATGACTCTAAAAGTATTTAGAGTTCAATTATCACAAAAAGTAGGTTTAGTTATTAATGATGCTTTTGCATTGTTGGGAATAGCTGTACCTGAGCGTATGTAATTTTTATATTTCTGTGAAAGTAGAAAAATCATATATATTTCAGTCACTTGCCATTATAGTAATGGCAAGTGGCTTTTTTTTGTTTTTTAAAGGAAATTTACCAAGGAAGTTATTCAGTGAAGAACCTATAAAAATAAGTAATATTGTTGTGGATAGTTTAATGCTTGAGGCTATTCAGAATGTTGAAGATGGCAAAGGGATTAGCAGTGCTGTAGATACTATCGTGAAAAAAGACTCTGTTGTCAAATTTGATGAAAGTGTTGTTTACGTTACTGAAGATGATATATTAAGCACAGAAGATGCTTCTGCTTTTAAGGGAATGGCTTACTTAGAGTCTTTCTTTGCGAAGCTGTATGCTTTGGAGCAAGCACAAGGGAAAAGAGTTCGTATTGCTTATTATGGCGACTCTATGACTGATGGGGACTTGATTGTTCAAGACCTTAGAAAGAATTACCAAAATAAATATGGAGGTAGTGGAGTAGGATATGTATCTATTATGTCTGAATCTGCACAATCTCGTCAGTCGGTTATACACCGTTATTCTAATAACTGGAAAATGCAGTCTTATTTAAATGTGAAAAGACCGCAGAAACCATTTGGTGTATCAGGACAAGTTTACTTTGTTAAGGATACTATTCGCCCAACTTGGGTGAGTTATCAAGCAGGAAATATTAAGAATATGACTTCTCTTAATAGTCCAACATTATATTATGGTTCTTCAAATAATAATAGAGGTGAAGTTTTAGTTATTATAGGTAAGGATACTATTGCTAAGAAACTGAGTATTACGTCAGAGTTGAATAAGCTTAAAGTAGCAGATGGCTCTGTGAAACAAGTAAAACTGATGTTTAAGAATGCAGATTCTATTCCTATTTATGGAATGGACTTTAGTGCTAACTCTGGTGTTCAGGTAGATAACTTCTCAAGTAGAGGTAATTCAGGATTACCATTGTCATTGTTTAAGGTTAGCTTAATGCAGAAGTATCAGAATAACTTAGATTACAGTTTAATTATCTTGCATTATGGTGCGAATGTATTGAACTATGGTTCTTTAAATTATTCGTGGTACACTAAACAGATGAATAGAGTAGTTGCTCATTTAAAACAGAGTTTTCCAAAAGCAAATATCTTGGTTATTTCAACCGCAGATAAGTCTACAAAGTATGAAACTGAAATGAAAACAGATTCTGCAGTAGTGCCATTGATGAAAGCACAACGTGCTTATGCTATGGAATCGCATACAGGTTTCTTTAATTTGTATCAGGCAATGGGAGGTTCTGGTTCAATGATTAAATGGGTGGAAGAATCGCCGTCAAAAGCGAATAAAGATTATACTCACTTCAATCATAGAGGTGCTCAGATTATTGGACAGATGATTTTCAAAGAGCTTGAAGAAGGATATGAGGAGTATAAGAAAAAACAAGGTAATAAAGTTTCTACACCTGCTGTAAAGTCTGATTCTTTGCAAGCTAATGACGTAGAAACAAACACTAATAAAGAGCAATAGCACTTAGAAAATGATAAATAATAAAATCGCTATATTATTAATAAGCCTTTTTTGTGGTTTCAACACGTTTGCTCAAAATAGAACGATTATTTCACCAGAACATGGTGATGTAATTGATGCTTTGAGTGATGAGGGGGGTATTACAAACAAGGTTTACTATCCGGAACAATTAAATTCTTTTTTTGCAAAACTTGAGAAGTTAAAAGGAAGCACAAATAAAAAAGTTAATATCGTTCACATTGGAGATTCTCATATTCAAGCTGATTTTTTCAGCGGTAGAATGAGGTCTTTACTTCAAGATAAATTTGGAAATGGGGGATTAGGTTTTGCATTTCCATATAAATTAGCAAAAACCAATGGTAACTCATTAGTAAGATATTCTTCTAATGCAGAATGGTCAAGCTATAGAAACATCTTTCCTGTGAAAGGGGCAAATGTTGGTTTGAGTGGTATTGCCTTGTCAACAGAAAATAAGAATGTTGTTATTGAATTGAGTGTTCGTGATGCAAGTTATGGGTTTTCTCGTATGAAGGTGTTTACGCCTAAAAACGATGAATCTTTTAAAGTGGGAACAGCTCGTGAGAAGGTGTTTTTAGAATCATCTGCTCCTAAAAAGATATCTCATCAAATTAAAAGTGGGGAATCTCTTTCAAGTATTGCCAAGAAATATCACACGACAATTCCTGAGATTAAGAAGGTAAACAACATGAAAACGAATGTAATTCACGCTGGTAAGAAGTTGAGTATTCCTACTAAAGAGCGTGAAGCTGTAGCTGTTTCTAAAAGTGTTTTCAACGAATTGTCAGGAAAAAAAGAAGATGTTTTTCATACATTTGAGTTAGGTCAGGAGTTGGAGCGTATTTACTTCTATTCTAATCAACAAGCAGAGGCTTATGATTTGAATGGAGTAGTGCTTGAAAACGATAAGTCTGGTATTCTATACCACACGATTGGAGTTAATGGTGCTCGTTTTTCTGATTATTTGAAGTACAATCTTTTCTTTCAACAATTGAAAGGACTTGATGCGGATTTGGTTATTGTGTCTATGGGGACCAATGAGTCGTTTGACAGAATGGACCCTAAAGATTTTCAAGAGCAGGTGAATGCCTTTCTTCTTAAGGTGAAGGAAGTAGCTCCTACTGCGAGTATATTATTGACAACACCTCCACCTTCATATTTCTCAAAAAACAATCCCAATACTGTAGCTTCTGTGTTAGCAAACGAAGTTATTATCAATGGAATAAGTGGTAAATATGCAGTTTGGGATACTTATTACAATTTAGGAGGGACATTAGGACTTGCTTCTTTGAAAGCGGATAGTTTGCTTTCTAAAGATTTAGTTCATTATTCTGTAAAAGGATATAATTATACAGGAGACCTTTTTTATGAGGCACTGATGGATGCGTACAATAAATTTGTCAAACAAAATAGCGCTTTAAATTAATGAGTCTATTTAATATTGAGATACCGAGTTTTACTATTGATGATGTAATCAATTGGTTTACTTATAACCCAAAAGAACCTTTGTTGTTTAACTCTGGTTTGTTTTTAGGTTTGTTTATCGTGTTTTACCTCTTCTATATTTTGATGAGGAAGACCTTTCATGTGCGTTTGTTATACGTAGTAATCTTTTCTCTTTTCTTCTATTATAAGTCAAGTGGAATGTACTTTCTTATTTTGGTAGGGTCCTCATTGATGGATTATTACTTTGCCAAGATAATTAATGATACTGATAATTCGGTTAAGAAGCGCTTGCTCTTAACGATTAGTATTATTGTGAATTTGGGATTACTGGGGTATTTTAAATACACGAACTTCTTTTTAGATGGTTTTAATTTCATTGCCAATTCGCAATGGCATTTAGATGATATAATCTTACCGGTAGGGATTTCGTTCTTTACGTTTCAGTCGATAAGTTATATTATTGAGATATATCGTAAGGAAATAGAGCCTACGAAGAACTTCTTAGACTATTTGTTCTTTATTTCGTTCTTCCCTCAGTTGGTAGCAGGGCCTATTGTGCGTGCTAAAGACTTTATTCCTCAGATATACTCTAATATACTTGTGACAAGAGATAATGTAAATGAGGGGATGTTATTGATTGTAGGTGGACTATTGAAAAAAGCTGTAATATCAGACTATATATCAATCAACTTTGTAGATCGTGTATTTGATGCGCCTAATAGTTATTCTGCATTTGAAAACTTGATGGCTTCTTATGGGTACGCAATTCAGATTTACTGTGACTTCTCTGGGTATTCAGATATGGCAATTGGTATTGCGTTGTTGATGGGATATAGATTGCCTATGAACTTTAATGTTCCTTATCAATCGATGTCTATTACCGAGTTCTGGAGACGTTGGCATATATCATTGTCAACATGGTTAAAAGATTTCTTGTACATATCAGTTGGAGGAAATAGAAATGGAAGTTTTGGAGGATACTTCTTTCCAGGTTTATTCTTTGCGGGTATTATAGGATGGGGAGTTTATTACTTACAGCAAAGTGCTGTACCTTTGATAATAGCAGGGGCTTCGGTAGTTGTATTTGCTTTGACTATCTTGTTGTCAAAAGATAAGAATAAGAGTTTGTTTACAAACTTCAACTTGTTTACAACAATGTTACTTGGGGGATTATGGCATGGAGCGAGTTTGCGTTTCATCGTGTGGGGAGCATTGCACGGAATAGCGTTGGCAGTTCACAAGATGTTTATGGAGTTATTCCCTCGTGCAAAAGGCAAAGAGCCTTCTGTGATATGGAAAGTAATCTCTGTATTTATTACGTTCCATTTTGTAACGTTTTGTTGGATATTCTTTAGAGCAACTTCATTTGATACAGCGTTGAATGTAATCTATAACATCGGACAATTAGAGTTTGATTGGAATGCTTGGTCAACGATAATTATGGGGTATAAGAATGCGTTCTTATTAATCTTCATAGGATTTGTATGGCATTATATTCCGAAGTCATGGATGGCTATACCAAATCAGATGTTTTGTGTAGCGCCTATGTTTGTAAAAGCTGTTGTATTAGGATTAGTATTTTGGGTAGTGTATGCTACTGCTACTGCAGGTCCGCAACCGTTTATTTACTTCCAGTTTTAAAAGGATAAAATATTTATATACAGAAAAAGCCAGTTTACTACTTGTAAACTGGCTTTTTCTGTCTTGTATAATGTACTCTTATTTAGTTCTTAAATCAGCACTGTGTTTAGGAGATAAAAGTGGTTCAGCATAAGTAATTACTGTTTCGTCTTCTAATTCTGCTAAGATAGCGACTACGTTTTTATAGTCTGTTTTGTTAGGTACGTTTATTACAAAGTATTGGTCACTTAACACTTCTATTTCTGTACCGGCATATAGTATTTCATTGTACAAGTCTTCTAAGTTGTATTTTTCATTTTGAACAATAACTTGTACTGTAGAATTACCTGATGCTTTTGCAACGTAGCGGTAGGTAAGTGTTTTTTCAGTTTCGTCGTATTCAGCACACACTACATCATCGCAAGAAAAATCTGGTCCATAAAAAGGAATATTGTCTACTTGATACAAACCTTCTTTTTCATCGATTACTTTACCCCAAAAAGTTTCTACTGTATTTTCTTCTAAGACATTACTGTAATATCTAACTAAAATTTGTTGATATTGATCTTCCATTGCGTGATAATTAATTCTATTAGTTTATACCGAGCTTCCATACGGTATTTGATTTGTCAAAGATAATGTAATTATGAATTAATAAAATAGGAGGGCTTTCGATTTTATAGTTTAATTAATGATTTTACAAAAGAATGTGCAGGATTTGAAACAATCGACTCTTATTTTGAATTACTGTGTTTTTTCAAAAAAGGGATGTAGAGTAAATCGTTGATAAAAGGATATAATATTACTTATTAAAGATATAAGAGTAGGGAAAAGTGATTTATTGTATTTGTTTGTAATGAATTGTATTATAGTTTATTATAAATAAAAGTTATTGTTTGAAAAGTATAATTTTATTTATAATGTTTTTTGTTTCTTTAAGTTATTAATATAAATAAAGCTATAAGATGAAAAAATTAATGTTTTTGATTTTTGCAATGGTATCTCTGAGTAGTTATGCACAAGAAGTTAAATACCAGTTGAGTACTCATATTCTGGATATTTCACAAGGACATCCTTCAGAAGGTGTTAAAGTTAAATTAGAAAAGCTTACGGGAGATAAATGGAAAAGTATTAGTGAGAAAACTACAAATAAAGATGGACGTATTGGTGATTTTTTAAAATATGAAGAAGGGAATGCTGATAATAAAGGTATTTATCGTTTAACATTTTTTACTAAACCATATTTTGAGAAGAACAATCTGGAAAGTTTTTATCCTTTTATAGAGGTGACTTTTGAAATTAAAGATGGCATGCATTATCATGTGCCAATTACGTTAAGTCCATTTGGGTATTCAACGTACAGAGGGAGTTGATTGCGATAAAAAAAGCTCTAAGAAAGTAGATTCTTTCTTAGAGCTTTTTTTCTATCTCATTTTTATCTTCAAGACCTTATCGCTATTTGTTATGAAAATAGTCTTACCATCTTGACTTAAAGAACAGTTAGATGCACGTTCTTTAGTGTTTATTTTAACGACTAATTCACCATTTGCTGTAAATACCCAAATGCCACCTGGAGCAGAGGTAAAGATGTTTCCATTGGGATCAACCTTTACTCCAGATGGATTAAAG
>JASLGC010000047.1 GCA_030150335.1 Flavobacterium sp. | reverse complement strand
ATGTCCCATGGAAACCAATATGTATCGTTCGTATTGTTAGCTAAAACAACAGTAACTAAACTATTGTCTTTTACTTCCGAATTTAAAATTGTCAATTCTACTTTTGGAGTACTTTCTTGTGCAAAACTCAAAAAACTACTTATAAAAAGAAATATACAAAACACTAATCTACTCATAATCAAATCTAATTTCTTCATCAATGGTAAAACTACAAATATTTCATTTTAAAAAAGTCGTTTTTTGTCATTTATAGATTAGAAAAAGCATTCAGACACCTTTTGAAACAATCTTCTCTTTAAGTACAATTTACTAACTGAATAAAGAAATATTGAAAAGTCATTAAATATATTTATAATAAAATTTTATCCTAAATACGTGATTAATAACATCATTCAAGACAAATAATCATTTTTTGCTATACATTTTTTAAAACTATTTCGACAAACAAGTATAAAAATTACAATAATAACGATGTATTAGTCGTTAATATCCTAAAAAAACATAGTAATTATGCTTAATTATTCAAATGAAAAACATAAGTTTACTATGATATTAACTAACAATCACGATATGAATATTAAAATTGTAAGTTCTGGATGCTATATCCCGACTAAGGTAATTGGAAACCATAACTTTGGTCTGTTTGATTTTAGAGATGAAAATGGTCAGCCATTAAAGGATAATAATGAACGCATAGCTAAGAAACTTCAACAAATAACAGGTATTGAAGAAAGAAGATATGTAGAAGATAATCTGACGAATACTGATATTGCAACAATCGCAGCCCAACGAGCTATTGCTAATTCTAATATAGATGCTGAAACATTAGACTATATCATCTTTGCTCATAACTTTGGAGACATGAAACACGGTACTATTCAATCTGACATCGTACCAAGTTTAGCCTCAAGAGTAAAACACAACCTAAAAATAGCTAACCCAAGCTGTGTGGCATTTGACGTACTATTTGGTTGCCCAGGTTGGTTACAAGGTGTTATTCAAGCTTATGCTTTTATGAAAGCGGGTATGGCAACACATTGTTTAGTAATTGGAGCAGAAACATTGTCAAGAGTAATTGACTTACACGACCGTGACTCTATGATTTACGCAGATGGTGCAGGTGCTACTCTTTTAGAATTAACGAACGACGAAGGAGGAATCCTTTCTGTAGAAAGTGCAAGTCATACTTTAGAAGAAGCGTTCTATATTCACTTTGGGAAGTCATACAATCCTGAATTAGACAAAGACACAAAGTACATCAAAATGTATGGTCGAAAAATATATGAATTTGCATTAATCAACGTACCTAAAGCAATGAAAAGTTGCGTTGACAAAAGTGGTATTGACATTACTAAAATTAAAAAAGTAATGATTCACCAAGCAAACGAGAAAATGGACGAGGCTATCGTAAAAAGATTTTACGAACTATACGGTATGGAAATGCCTGAAGACATAATGCCTATGAACATTCAAAAGTTAGGTAATAGTAGTGTTGCTACCTTGCCAACTTTATATGACATGATTATCCGCAAAGAGTTAGAAAAACACAGCTTTGAAAAAGGCGATGTAATCCTTTTTGCTTCTGTAGGAGCAGGTATGAATATCAATGCTTTTACATATCAAATATAATAGCTCCATACAGCTATAAAAACACAATACCCCTAAGTATAAACACTTAGGGGTATTTTATTTTACGTTAATAATTCTTACTCTCCACTGTCCGTATGCTTTTTACTCTTCACGAAAAAAGCTATCCCTGCAATACATAACATAGCATAACACACTAATCTCAGTTCTCTGCTATTAAAAACATCAAATAAGTCCAGAATTAGTATGAGTGTTGAAAATATGATTACAGCAACCGATATTTTACTTACTCTACTCATAGTTTTATATATTACAATATTATACATATTACCTAAATCAAAAAAAGACACATAATAACCGTATCTAATAGTGAAAAAATCAAATTACTGCTACAATCCAATCAATTTTAATGCCATAGCATCAATAAAAAACCATTGTACATAAAAATATCAACAAGACAACTCAATAACACCAGAGTATTCTCAACTATCACAAACAATCCACAAATAATTATACTTAAAATTTGATTTTCGTAATTTTGGCACCTTGTAAATATTTATATACAATGAGTGACAAACTACAAACCCTTACGGACTATTACCAATTTGCAAAAGCTAAGCAACACTACACTTTTGCAACAGATGAATATCAGTCTGGAAAATCTCACTTCAATATAAATATTAGAAAATACTGTAGTTTCCCCACTCCATATAATAGACGAGATTTCTACAAAATCTGCCTTATTATAGGTACTGGAGAAATGAGATATGGCCAACACAAAATATTCATAGACAAACCTGCTTTGTTTCTACCTTGCCCTACCACGCCTTACGAGTGGATTTGCCAAAGTAGCGAACAAGATGGTTTTTTCTGTTTGTTTAACCAAGAGTTTTTCAACGAACACAACAGTATTGATGTATTCAAAAAAACTGCGCTATTTAAAGAATGGAGCAAGCCTCTTGTATTCTTAAATGATGAGCAATTATTATTAATCAACACGTATTTCAAACAGATATACGACATGTCTAATAGTGATTATCCTCTTAAATTTGAAATCATCAGAAACTTATTAGCACTAATCTTACACCAAGCATTACAATTAAGTGTAACCGAGGTTAAGATTGAAGAGTCAAATAGCACTTCAAGATTATTCAAGCAATTTGATGAATTATTGAACAACCAATTCCCGTTAGACTCCCCTGCTTACCCTCTATTGATGACAGCGCCAATTCATTTCGCAACAAAGTTAAACGTTCATGTAAACCACTTAAACTCCTCTATAAAAGCGGCAACAGGAAGAACAACAACTCAGATTATCAAAGAAAGAATATTAGGGGAAGCCAAGAGTTTATTGACTCATACTAATTGGAACATTAGTGAAATCGGCTATACTTTAGGATTTGACCAACCATCACATTTCAATAATTTCTTTAAAAAACATACAAACATTACACCATTGCAGTTTCGCCTTGACCAAAACAAATAATCTTTGATTTTCGTAATCATACCTTTGAGTTTTTTAACGGCAAACTATTTTCTTGCAATTAATTTTGCACCCACAAACAACAATAAAAATATTTATGTTAAGAGACGCTTCTGAACAAAGAAAAAAAATAGCCACTATTTTAGCTTTCTGTTCTGTTCCCCTATCTGGATTTGTAACCGATATTTACCTACCCTCTTTTCCTGCTATGGCAAAAGGATTAGTCGTTGCAGAGAAAGATATTCAACTTACCCTTACCTGCTATTTGCTGAGTTATGGTATATCGCAATTATTTGTAGGCACACTATTAGACAATATCGGTCGTTACAAACCACGTCTTCTTGCTTTATTATCATTAATCTTGACTAATTTAGCAATTACCTTCTTAGACGACATTCTACTGATATGTCTAATTCGCGTTATACAAGGTATAGCTATTGCCGTATTAGTTGTTGCCACAAGAGCAATATTCATTGATATTTACGATGAGAAAAGGCGAACCTATTTTCTGAGTTATTTCACAGTAGCTTGGTCATGCGGACCGATTATAGCGCCTTTTTTAGGAGGATACCTTGAAAAACTATTCTCATGGCATGCGAACTTCTATTTCTTAGCGATATATTCTGCAATCATTTTAATCTTTGACCTATGGGTTGGCGCAGAAAGCATCCCCGAAAAAAAGAAGTTCAATATCAAAGAAACATTGAGTTTATATAGCATGATGCTATCAAACAAAATGTTTATGACTGGGATTTTGATACTTGGATTTAGCTATTCTATAATTATGATTTTTAATATAGCAGGACCATTTTTAATTGAAAACTCATTTCATTTTAATTCCGTAACAATTGGATATTGCACATTAATACTCGGGTTCTCTTGGATGATTGGTGGTCTTATTGGTAAGCGAAGAATGCACGTCCCGTTTAAGCAAAGAATCACAAGACCTATACTAATTCAATTGACGTTAATTATTACATTATTAGTTTTAAGTCAGTTCAACGAAAGCTTGTTAATCTTAATGCCGTTCTTATTTATAATACACATTTGCTCTGGGACAATTTTCAATAACTTCTTTACCTCTACGATGCTGTTCTTTCCAAACAATGCAGGTACTGCTGGTGGATTAATGGGCGGATTAGTTTACATCCTTACATCCATTACAAGTTATATTATCTCATCAAGTGGAACAATTGACACGCAAGGAGGTTTAGTTTGGCGTTATTTATTTATGGCAATAGCGTTGTTCATTGCAATTATCGCAATCAGAAAGCAGGCGAGCAAAACAGACATTATTAACTAACACCTGTAAAGAGAAACACCCTCTAATGAGCAGGAGATAAAACAACTTTAACTTTACTGATTAAAATTGATTAATAAATAGGAATCTCATTCGAAGAAAAAAAGCTTAATATATTAAACAATAAGTAGCAATTGTTTCTTTAGCGTATCAATTCCGTCAAAAAAATAAACTAAAAAATGCATACTAAATAAAACTTGATATCCACCATAAAATATAAGTATTCAGGCTTTTAATTATGTACTTTTGCGCAATATTTCAGATTAGAAATATTCTATTTTTTTAACTATTAATGTATTAAACGTACGTTATCCAAAATGCAATCAAACAACAAATTTTTAGGCTTTGCATCTGCTATTTTTGCAGCAATGCTATGGGGTGTATCAGGTGCTTTCGCACAATTTCTTTTTAGAGAAAAAGAATTTAACGCCGAATGGTTAGTAAC
>JASLGC010000041.1 GCA_030150335.1 Flavobacterium sp. | reverse complement strand
TATCTTATAGCTTATATCTTTAGTTCCAAACATTAACAACAGAAATAAAGCTATACCCCCAAAGCCAAGTGCTTCTTTTGCAATAAAACGTAGGCGGTAGTTTTCAATTTTTCTGTATTGAAAGTATAAGATAATACTTAGGGCAATAGATAATAATGCACTGACAGTAAACAGTGAATTTGCAAGATTATTGTTAGTAATTTCCTGTGAGAAAAGATGTGGAATACCCAAACCAATAATTATTGCCAATGTATTATAGGCAATATCTTTCCAAAACCAGGTCTTAGCTAAATACCGAGGGATATTATTGTATCGAACCCATAAATGCGGACTTAAATTTTTGTTCCACTTATTAAAGGAAGTCTTAAATGCCTCGGTGTACGATATTCCATTAGTCATTAACTCCTCAATTTCACAAGCGATATGGTCCAGAACTTCGTAACGAGTTTCTGCATATTTAATGTCATAATGCTCTATTAAGAATTGCTCAATCTGCTGTATTTGTTTTTCGGTTAATTGTGTCATAAGCTGTGATAATTAGGCAATTAATTTCTTTTTTAAAGAATCTCTCTCTTGGTTAATCGCAGGATAAATCACGGAGATACTAATAAAATACCAAAGAATTATAAAAAGCATTGCTGTAGCAACTAACCAAGTTTGATTATGAAAAATAGACATGATCATTCTAAAGTAAACAAAAAATAGAATGGTAGGGAATACAACAAACTGAAACTTTACTTTATCTAATATCCACTTTTTTCCTTCAATCTTATTTATACGTTTTGTTTTAACGGTATCAATACTTGCCCATACAATGTTAAATAGAAGGGCACTAACAACAAATATTTCTGATATAGCTTGTGTGTCTGCAAAGGTGCTTATGTATTTTAATAAAGCATATATAACACTATATAATGCTATTGTTACAACAATTCTATACCATTTAAAATATAGTTTAATATGATTAACTAAGTCTTTTATATATTGTAATGTTAATACTTGTGCCTTTATTTCTATAATGTCTGAAAAACCAAATATGCCAAACTTCTTGAATTCTATTTGTAAGGCATTATCAAAAGTAATATTACTATCAATAGCCCATTGTTGTTCAATACCATTAGCAAGATGGTCAACCAATTCTAACTCCACGTCATAGTGTTCAATGTAATGTTGCTTCACGAAAAGATGAATCTGCTGTATTTGTTTTTCAGTTAATTGTGTCATAATAATAGTATTGTTGGTTGTCAATAATATTAAGTCAATTTCAGGTTTACGATATTCTGCATATTTCGGATAAAGCTTTCTAATTCTTCCATTTTATTATCCGTTTCTTTTACTCCCGATTCAGTCAGTTTGTAATACTTACGAACACGTCCTTCTACGCGTTCCATCTCAACATCTAAAAAGCCGTCAGCCTCTAATTTATGTAAAGCAGGGTATAGGGCACCTTCGGTCAAACTCATATCTCCTGCAGTAACTTCTTTTACCTTTTGTGTAATCTCATAACCATACATACGACCATTTTGTTCCAACAGTTTCATGATGATTGCGTTGAGACTTCCTTTATATAATTGTTGTTGCTTTTTCATACTTAAGATTCTTATGTATAGCAAATATAGAAATAAAATTGATACATCAAATACTTAGGTATTGTTTTTTAGAGTTTACACTTTTTAGAAAAAGGAAATTTGCTGCAAATTCGTAGAGGTATCTTATGACATTAGTAATAAAATATCTACATAAATAGTTGTAGTATTATAATATCAAATTGAATAATTGCAGTTAGTTTAAAAAGCATAATGAGTACTAAAGTTATACATCACGCAATACTTTTATTATCCGCTGCGGTATGGTTTGTAAATGGAATGTATTGTAAAATTTTAAATCGCGTACCTCGGCATCAGGAGATTGTAGAGCATATTTTACAAATTAGCAATGGGAGGACATTGACGATAATTATAGGCTTAGCTGAGGTGCTTATGTCTATTTGGATTATTAGTCGCTGGAGAGAAAAGCTATGTGTTTTTACGCAGATGTTTGTAGTTATTATGATGAATATATTAGAGTTTGCATTAGCTCCACAATTATTGTTGTGGGGGAGAATGAATATTGTCTTTGCCATGTGCTTTGTGATATTAATCTATTGTAATGAATTTTTTATTTGCAAAAAAGTGTCTATAAACCAATAGCTTATGAATTACTTTAAGAATCATCCCTTTGCAGTTGAAGCGTACTTTAAGAACTCTTTTGTTCTCACCTTTGCTGTGCCTAAAGAGCAATTGGAAGCAATGATACCAGACATTTTGAAATTGGATGTATTTAAAGATAAGTGGGCTTTTATAGCTGTGGCATTAGTAAAAACAAAAGGCTTGAGGCCAAGGGGATTCCCTTCTTTTTTAGGGAATAACTTTGACCTGATAGGCTATCGTATTTTTGTGCGTTATACTGACAAACAAGGCAGGCGGTTAAGAGGACTGTATATCATTAAATCAGAAACAAATAGCAAGACGATGGAGTTCCTTGGCAATTTGCTTACACATTACAACTATACTACCACAGATATTGAGTTTGCTGAATTTGATGAAAAGCGCATAATATCTTCTTCTAAGTCTGATTTTAATTTTATTATAAAAAAGATACATGGAGATTGTTCCTTACCGCTTAGTTCGCCATTTGCAACATTTAAAGAAGCAAGGAGATTTGCAGGACCATTGCCATTTACTTTCACATATAATGAACGAGAAAAAACGATGTTGATTATAGAAGGAGTAAGGCAAAATTGGATACCACATCCTATGTGGATTGAAGAGTATAGTTTTTCCTTTCTAAAAGATTTGGGACTCACAAACTACGTTTTAGCAAATGCCTTTGAGTTAATAGAAGTACCGTATTATTGGAAAAAGGGAAGAATAGAAAGATGGAAATAGAAAGAAAACCTTTGCAAGGAGTGCGAAATATCATATTGTTCAATAGGCATTTGTATGTTTTGGCGATTATGGGAATTGTAGGACTTGGCGTTATAGGTATATATATTCCAACACCTGCTCGTTTTTTTGTTTATGCCTGTGTGTTTACTATAACCTTATCTATAGCCCTTTCTTTATTGATTTCATATTGGGTTTACGATAAGTCAAGTTTGTATCAACTCAATTGGTTGCAATCCAATAGTATAAATAAGGCATTAAACATTCATGCTGGTTTTGATGAAATAACGCCTACCATACAAAGTAAAATACCTACAATAGAATTAGTGGATTCGGATTTTTATAATTCAAGTTTTCATACAGAGATTTCTATACAAAGAGCCCGTAAGACTTCTGTTTATCAGAATAATACTGTAAGAGTAAGCACAAAGTGTTTGCCTTTTAAGGATGGGGAATTTGACTTAGTAATAGGCTTTTTGTCTGTGCATGAGATTAGAGAAAAGCACGAAAGAGTAGCTTTTTTTAAACAACTATATAGAGTTACAAATGCAAAAGGACAAATCATAGTAACAGAGCATTTAAGAGATTGGAGGAATTTCATAGCCTATAATATTGGTTTCTTTCATTTTCATTCTCGTAAAACATGGCTTGACACATTTGAACAAGCAGGATTAGTTTTAGTACAAGAAATAAAGACTACACCATTTATTACAACCTTTATACTTGAAAAATATGGAACTACATTTTAAAATAATAGGCGTTATATTGGTAATATTAGCCTTAGCTCATAGTGCTTTTCCGAGATATTTCAAATGGGATATAGAATTAGCTTCTTTAAGTTTAGCAAGCCGACAAATTGTAGGAGTGCATACCTTCTTTATAGCATTAACAGTATTTCTGATGGGAACGCTTTGTTTGACATCCTCGTCAGAGTTAATAAATACCACTTTAGGAAAACACATTAGCCTTGGGATAGGTGTGTTTTGGAGTATCCGTTTACTATTTCAGTTTTTTGTATTCTCTAAAGATTTATGGAAGGGAAAGCGTTTTGAAACTCTAATTCACATAAGCGCTACCTTGCTATGGGTGTATTTAAGCGTAGTGTTTATAAAAGTAGGCATATCGTAAATGAGGAGTTACTTTAATAAGAAGATGCTTTGCTTAATTTCGATGTGGAACGAAATACATCAATTAAAAAATCAGGAAAAAAACAGCAAAGTAAACATTTCCATTTACCTTTGCTTTTTTATAAAAAATGGAGTTAGACATATTATTTTACTTATGTGTAGTAGCCTTCTGTGCTGGATTTATTGATGCCATAGCCGGAGGGGGAGGTTTGATACAAACACCACTTGGATTAGCGCTATTGCCTACATATCCTGTTTCAACCGTTATTGGTTCATTGAAGATTCCTGCTTTTTCAGGAACAGCAATGGCAGTTAAGCAATACCTTAAGAAAGCCCAAATAAATTGGCAGTATTTCACCATATTAGCAGCAATCTCTTTTGCGAGTGCTTTCCTTGGTTCTTATACCTTAACGGTTGTAAACAATGACTTTATGAAGCCTTTACTGTTTGTCATTTTGTTGTTGCTTTGGGTATTCACCTACATTCGAAAAGACTTTGCACGCAAGAGTATAACAGAGATAACCAAGAGAAATCGCTATAAATACGGTGTTTTAATTTCTTTATTTGTAGGATTTTACGATGGATTTATAGGTCCAGCCACAGGAACATTCTTTATCATGGGATTTATCTTTTTGGTAGGGTTTGACTTCTTTAAGGCGTCTGCTTATGCTAAAATGATTAACCTGGCAACCAATTTCGGAAGTATCTGTCTGTTTATGTTAAAAGGACAAATTATATGGGAGATAGCGATTCCAATGGCTATTTGCAATGGATTAGGAGGTTACTTTGGGGCAAGGTTAGCAATATTAAAAGGACAGCAATGGGTGCGCTATATCTTCTTATTCATCATGTTTTTGGCAATATGCAGATTTGGATATGAAGTTATTGACTTTTAATATGAAGAATTAAATAGGTTTGAAAACACAATAACAATTCGATTATAAAACACAAGGGCAAGCTATTTAGTTTGCCCTTTTTTATGAAGTGTATTCTATAAGTATTTGTAAATCATCTGCTTTTTAAAAAGGAAGAATTAAAATGATTTATTACTCAAACTGCTGAATTAATCAGGTATTATTACTGCTATACACAAGATAATAGGCATATATGTACATACTCTAATTTTCTTCGTTAGTTGGGATTGATGCCTAACATTAGTAAACAAATCTTTCCATTACAACAGAGTGTAATTGTCAATTTCCCTCGATTTAAAAACTGAACGTATTAAATTAAAATTTGCACACTTCCGTATTTTAAGATTATAGCAAAAGTCGTTCTTTCAATAATTTTGTTCAAAAGAAATAGAATAGGATGCCAAAGAAAGTATTATTTGTAGTTGAGGTTTTGCTTGCAGTATTTTTATTAATGCAGTTTTATCAACCTGAAATTTACAGAGAACCACCAAGTAACAAAGAGAATGTGCGCTTTAGTACTGAAGTAGATGCAATATTGAGAAGAGCTTGTTATGATTGCCATTCAAATGAAACAAAGCTAATGTGGTACAATAAGGTTACGCCTATAAATTTAATTGTTGCAAACGACATTAAAATGGCGAGACAAGGATTGAACTTTTCAACTTTTGACTCTCTAAGTGATGCTGCACAGAAGAACAAACTATGGCAAGCAGTTAATCGCATTAGAGTTGGCTTAATGCCTTTAGAGCGATATACTCAAGTGCACAGTGAAGCTAAATTGTCTGAAGAAGATATCAAAGTTTTGGAGGATTACGTCACGAGTTTAGCTCCGAAGATAGAAGTAAGTGAAAAGAAAGAAAAAGAATTAATAGAACAATATAAAGTTTGGACTTCTCATAAGATTATCCCCGTAGTACAAAATATACCAATGGATATAAACGGAAGTCCGTACATACCAGATTATAAGAATTGGACACCTATTAGCAATACACAACGTATAGATAACGGAACAATTCGAATTATTTATGGTAATGATATTGTAATAAAAGCTATTAAAGAAAATAAAACAAATCCTTGGCCCAACGGAAGCATAATTGCAAAGGTAGGCTGGGAGCAAATAGTGGATAAAGACGGGAATATTACCACAGGAGCTTTTAAGCAAGTGGAGTATATGACTAAAGATGATAATAAGTTTAAGGAAACAGCAGGTTGGGGTTGGTCTCGCTTTCGCACAACTAAGTTAGTGCCCTATGGCGAGACTGAATCCTTTACCAAGGAATGCGTGAGTTGTCACTTACCTGTTAAGAATAACGATTATGTATTCACTATACCAATAGCATTTTAATATGAAGAAAATAATATATATCGCTACCCTATGTGCTTTGATGTGTGCATGTAAGGAAATAAACAACAAAAAGGGATTAAGTGATGCTTCTCTACCTGAGTCTTTTGAATTTTCAGATTTAAATGTAAAAGCAATCACAACACTGGTCAATACAACTAAAGGGACAACGAGTATTTTATTTGGTAACGAGGAAGCTTTGGAAGAATTGAAAACAAAGAAAATAGCCAATGCTGAAAAGAAATTGGTATTGATTACATGGCAACAAGGGAATGACCCACATTGGTTTGGCGCAAAGATTCCAGAAAAATTTCTTACGGCGGAAGTGCTACAGACCAATACAAACTTTGAAAATATAGCAGATGTAGTGTATAGCAGGTATGAAGGCAAAGAATTACAAACTAACTTAGAGGAGAAAGATTTTACTGACCGTAAAAAATATATACTTTCAATAAAACCTGCAGTAATGCCCTAATTATCTATTGTATTATATCAGATTTGGCTTAGGTGTATAAAATATAAGAGAGGATTTTCATTTCCAAAACCACGTTACATATCTTCAAATCCTATAAAAGAAACGAATAAGACATCAGAATAATTTTCCTTGATTATTGAGAATTATCAATTTGATTGAGAATGGAATAGCTATAATTTTGTAATGGTTAATTATTATAAAATTAGGACTATTTCTATATGGATTTTAGAGATTTTGCGAGTTTAAATAGAAACGGAGTGTTTCAAATTTCTCAAAAAGTTATTTGGCTTAGTTCCTTGCTTATAGGTGTACTTGCATCTATCCCTAAAATATTGCAATGGAGTCTTAATTTTGTTGAGTTAAATGTCGATGTTTCCATTGCGTTTTTGTTTTCTTTATTTGTTTGGTACTACAATTTAAATATAGTGCCAAAGTATTCAAAGCTAAACTACAATGGAAAGTCTTTTAATAAGCGATTATTGGTTAGTTGCTTGTTTGGTATTGGGATAATGGTGCTTTTAGTAATTGCCCATCAACTCTTTTTTCCTCAATACAATTTTAGTTCCATGATGATGATGTACCAATTTAGAGGGATATTCATCAATCTGACTATTTTTATGTTTCTCAATTTTCTCTATCAAAATTTCAATACCCAACAAGTATTGTTTAAATACGAGCGCATTAAAGCAGACAACTTAAATGCACAATTTGAATTGCTAAAACAGCAAGTAAATCCTCACTTTTTATTCAACAGCTTGAACACTTTACAAGCGATGATACATGACAATGATTCGGAAGCATCTGAATTTGTCAAGAATCTTTCATTTTTCTATAGATATTCTTTAGAAAGCAAGAAAAAGGATTTGATTCAAATTCAAGAAGAAATTACCATTTTGGAATCCTTTGTTTTTCTGGTGAAATCGAGGTTTGAGGAAGGGGTAGATATCTCGATAGACATAAATCAACAAATAGCATTAACTTATATTCCACCTTTTACGCTTCAGCTTTTAGTTGAAAACTGTATCAAACACAATGTGATGTCGCTTGACAAACCTCTTTTTATTAAAATCTATGAGGAGAATGGGTTTATTTTCGTTAAGAATAATATGCAGTTAAAGAGCAACAAACAGAAATCAGTCGGAATCGGTATCGCTAATATAAGAGGGAGGTATCATTTTAGTGCTACGAAAGAGATTGAAATTATTGTAAATGAAAATGATTTTTTTATAAAATTGCCGCTTATATATGAATGTTTTAATAGTTGAAGATGAAGTAAAAGTAGCTAAACTTTTGGCTAAATTAATTCAAACAGCGAATGCAGATGCAAGTATTGCAGCTATTCTTCAAAGTGTGGATAGTGCTGTGGAATGGCTGAGTAAAAATGAGCAACCGGATATTATTTTTATGGATATTCAGTTAGCCGATGGTCTAAGTTTTGAGATATTTGAAAAGGTTGATATAGTAGTGCCTGTCATTTTCTGTTCAGCATTTAATGATTATTTCCTTGAAGCATTTAAAAACAAAGGGCTTGACTATATATTAAAGCCATTTACACAAGAAGATATCGAATCTGCATTGGGAAAATTAGCCAGTTTAAAACACTATTTCCAAAAGAATACGCTACCTGTTGAAGATGTACTGACAGCACTCAAGTCCATTGTCAAAGAAGAGAGCAAGAACAATTTTTTAGTCTATAATCAAAATTCGTATGTCAGCATTGCTACATCCACTATAGCTTATTTTTATAAAACGTTGAGTGGGATATACATGGTAACAGATGATAAAAAGAAGTTCCTGATGAATGAATCGCTTGATGAACTACATAGGCAAGTGGGAAAAGACAACTTCTATCGCATTAATCGACAGTATTTAATTGCATTTAAAAATGTAATTGAAGTACAACATTATTTTGAGCGCAAGCTAATCGTAAAGTTGAATGTAGTTACTGATGACAAATTGCTTGTGGGTAGGGAAAAAGTAACGGAGTTTCTAAGTTGGTTAGCAAACCGATAGAGAATTATAGCATTGAAAAATATTAGATGTAGTTCTGAATAAATTGAAATACTATATAATTGCAACTGCAATAGCAAACGGTTGAACATTGCTTGTAAAAAGAGGGTAGCGTATAAGAGTTTGTTCTTTGTTTCTGAGTTGTTGTTACTATTAGATATTTTCTTTCAGGTCAATGAAGTATTGACATTTGCCAATATTAACTTCCTAAGGAAAAAAGAAAAGCCCTGAACACCGAAATGTCCAGAGCCTTTCAAAGTACAAAAAAGTTATTTTTAGTCTTCCATAGGAAGTTGATGTTCTACTAAGTCTTTATCTTTATTACTCATGAATAACCTACCCATTTTGTCTAATCCAACGCGGATATAGATATCTCGAGTACGTCCAAAATGGTGAAATAAGATATAAAGTAATATACCTACTCCAGCGATATTAATGTAACCAAACAATGTTTTGTTGGCCGCTAATACTGCGTTTAGTTGAACTCCTCTTAGGTTAATCCCATTATTAGGTCTTAGCAGTATTGCATCGTCAAAGTACACTGCTAAGTTTGTTAAACTTTGTAGTTGTAATTGATATTGCACCCAGTTGAATAGGGCAGAGCATATACCTAAAGAAATGAATGTTCTCCAAAGCAATATAAATCCAATCAAACTCAATAAGCTCGGAATACTCAATTTGTCTAATGCGTAATACCATATCACAATAAATAGGACGCCCATTCCGTATCCTTTGAAGAACATTGGCAATAACCAACTTTCATAATTAAATACGGGTACCATTGAAAAGTACATGATGATTGTGTACATCATAAAAGAAGAAAACCCTGTGAATGCGAGCATTCTGATAGGAATGTTTCTATTAAACCATTTATAACTCACAACAGCTCCTACGAATAGACCAGGAATCATCATTACGTTTAATGAGGCGTTTACCAACGGATTATATCCTAAAACTCCAACTGCAAAGATGTTTTGTATGTTGGTAGTAGCTAAGTACATTCCCAAGAAGAACAACATTAAGATGGCGTGTCTAACATTGTTTTTCTTAAAAGCTTTCAACGATAAAAAAGGTCTTTTTAATAGTTGCTGACGCAATAAGAACAAGAATGACAAAACAATAAAACTTGCAGTAGCATACTTTATTTTATCAGAAACAAACCATGCTTGTTGTTTTCCAAAGGCTAAGATATACCCTAAAATAATGAAGGAGCTGATGTATAATAACACACTTAGCCAATCAATATAATAAAGAGGAACCTTTTTCATAAAGCGTTTGTTGTGTTGAAAAATCACACACACAAGTGCGGTAATTAAACAAATAGCTGCGTATTGTAAGTAACCGAATTGCCAGTTTAGATTATATGAAATCTTTGTAATATAATACGCAGATAATTGTGTTACAATTAATACAGCAGTGTAAAAGATACTGTAAAACAAACCTCTATTACCACCTTTACTCAAAATTACCATCAAAGGAAGTAGTACTTCCATCATTCCAAGCATTTTAAACACTCCTACTAAAAACGAAGCACCTATAATTACTTGTGGCTGGTGGGTAGTGCCCATTACGGTAAATAAAAATGCAATACTTACTAAAGAGGTAATTAATATCTCTTTAGTTCTGAATCTTGCTTTTATACGAATGACCAAGGGCATTACAGTTCCCATCCCTACCACATTGGCATAATTTGCCCACAAAAAGTACTCCGACATAGCTCCAGTACTACCTACCAAATACGGAATATTTGAAGTGTATATTCCCGTGATACTAAAGAATACCAAACCAATAAGGATAAGTAACAAGAGCATAATTGGCTTGGGAACCCAATTGTGAAATAATCCTTGATTATACATTTATATTATATTTATAATTAAAACTAAGAGCAGAGGAGGGTGTTATCCTTTTACTTTGATATTCATATTCATCCCTGCTTTTAATCTCTCTACATCTTCTTTTTTATTTGCATCAGTAAACTCAATACGCACCGGAATACGCTGTTGTACTTTTACGAAGTTACCAGTTGAATTGTCTGTTGGCATACTTGAATATCTCGCTCCAGTAGCAGCAGAAATAGCAGTAACAATTCCTTCAAAAGACTGTCCTCTAAGAGCATCAGCGCTCATTGATATTTTTGTACCCACTGTGATATCAGGCATTTGAGATTCTAAGAAGTTAGCAGTAACCCATTTGTTATTGTCAAGTACTATTGTAGCTACTTGTTGACTTGGATTAAGTAATTGTCCTTCGCTAATCATTCTTCTCCCCATTGTTCCATCATAAGGAGCTGTAATAGCAGTATATGATAGGTTTAGTTTAGCCATATCAAGCATTGCTTTGGTGCGTTTAATATCTGCTTCGTTTAATGCTAAACGCGTTTGTACCTCAGAAACAGAAAGCAGAGTAGTACTTTTCTGTTTAGTCAATGCCTCATAACCCGCTTTAGCAGCTCTGTATTCCGTTTTCATTTGGTCATACTGTTGTTGCGTAACAGCCTCAGCTTCTAATAAGTTTTTAAAACGATTGATGTTTTGCTCAGCATTCCACAATCTCGCTTTAGCACCTTCAATATTTGATTCAAATACAGAAACATTGTTTTGAACCGTTAGAATAGCAGATGATGTAACCTGTTTTGCTGCCAATGCGCTTGCGTAAGCAGCCTCCGCTTGACCTAATTGTGTTAGGATTTCACGGTTGTCAAGAAGAACAAGCGTATCACCTTTTTTCACCTTTTGATGTTCGATGAATTTAATCTCCTTGATGTAAGCAGAAACTCTTGTATTTACAGGATTAATGAATTCTTCTACTTGAGCAGACTCAGTGTAGTCAGCATCTCCAATGTGGAAGTATTTCGTTAATAACCAATAAAATGCAATTGCTATTATTAAAAATGTTATCACATTTATGATAATAATTTTTGTTTTTTTGCTGGTATCTTGCTTAGGGTTAATTTCTATAGTTGAAGCAGCTGCAGCAGCGGCTTTTTTCTGCGTTTCTTGTGGTTGTTGAGTCTCTGGAGTCTCAATGTTGTCTTTATTTTCCATTTGTATCTGCAAATATTAATTAAAGTGTTCCTGTCGATTTGATTAGATTGTAGTATTGAAACAATACGTTGATTTGAGCATTAGCGTATTGTAATTCAGCCTCTAACTTAGCATTTGTAGCATCAGTCATTTCAGCTTGAATTGCCAATTGGTTTAAGTATTTCGCTTCAATAATGCGGTAATTCTCTTGCGCTAAGTGTTGGCTTTTTTTCAATAAGCTTGCATTTTGTACTGCTTCTTGATATTTGGTAAATGCTGCATTTACGCCCATTTCAATATTTTGCAATAGCAAGATTAGAGATTCGTCAGCTTTAGACTTTTGGATTTTCTCCAACTTTACTTTTCCCTTTGTTTTGTAAAGGTTATCAATGCTGTAATTTAGAGACACTCCCACTTGCCAAGCGTTAGAATACAAGTCCATTACAGGGTTTGTAGTTGTAATTGGTCTTGTCATATTATAGCCACCTACGGCAGCCAGAGCAGGGTATTTATCTGTCTTTGCTACTTCAATCTTTTTCTGTGCTAATTCTACACTTTTTTGAGCCATCGCAAGCATAGGGTGGTTGTCATACGCTAATTGTAAATAGTAAGTAAAATCACCATCTAAAATTTTACTATCTACCTCACTAACAGGAATAAAGGTTGTGTTTGGTTCTAATCCAAGAGCGAAAGACAAATTGTAATTTAAAATAGAAGTATTGTTATTAACAACTAATAAGGCTTGGTCCATGCTTTGTAGTGCTAATTCTCCTCTAATCACTTCGTTACGAGTCATCATTCCCTCTTTATAAAAGCGATTTACATTTTCAAGTCTGATATTCGCAAGTCGTTTATTGTTTTGATAAACCTTTTCTTGGTTAACTAATTTGTATATATCAAGATAGTTTGAAATTACAAGGAACTTAATCGCTTGCTGGTCTTTCTCAAAATCAAGCGTAGTAAGCTGTTCTCTCATTTCAGACATCTCAATAGATTTGTTGATTAGACCACCTTTATATAGTAACTCAGATGCTTGAACAGCATAAGAGTTGCCAAAGTGAGGCATGTCTTTAGTCATAACTTTACTAAAGTCTTTATCTAAAATTTGAACATCACCAATATAAGATGCCGTAGCCGACGCTGTAAGGTTAGGAAGGCGTTGTTGTTTAACCACCTTCGTTTGCTGTGCAGCGAACTCAATATTTTTTTGATTGACTTTTAGTTGTTGATGATTTTCAAGAGCAAGTTGTATAACTTCCTCAATAGTAAGTTCTTTAACTCCTTGTTGGGCATAAGTAGCTCCCACTGAAAGTAAAAGTGCACATATACCATAGAAGTATTTACGCAGGAAATATTTCATTATCACTGTTCATTTTAATCGTGCAAAGTTAGAATATAGCACCTCTGATTAAAATGATTGAAAATCATATATAGATGTTTGAAAGTATTATTTTTATTAAGTGAATTGCTTACGATATTGACTTGGACTCATATTAAGATGTCTTTTAAAGAAGTGAGCGAAAGCATATTGGTCACTAAATTTTAACATAAAAGCTATTTCTCTAATCGGATTTGTCGTATTCGAGAGTTGCGCTTTCGCCTCATTTAAAACAAATTCTGCGATTATTTCGTTCGGAGTGCTGTGTGTTATTTCTTTAACAACTGTGCTTAAATGTCTGATAGAAATTCTCAATTTGTCAGCATAAAACTGTACAGATTTATCTATAAGGTAGTTTTCAGATACTAAAATCATGAAGTTGTAAGCAATAGCTTGTTGGCTTGACATTTGACTTAAAGCATCTTGATTTTTAGGAACCGTGATGCTAATAAGGTGATATAAGATAATATTAAAGTAGTTTTCTATAATTTCCTTAGCATATTCAATTTCGTTGTGGTTCTTAACGTAATAATTGAGCATTTGTATATTCTGCCAGAACAAATCAAGTTGTTCAGGTGTGGTGGTAAAACTACGTTGTAATAGACGTTTTAGGTTGTCATACACTTTTAATCTATTCAACTTTAGTGTAATTTTTTGGATGAACTCAAGATTGTAACTCAGTAATCTTAGTTCAATATCGTCGCTCATTTCAAGAGTTTCATATACGTATTTTTTATCGAAAAGGATTACACTATTAGCAGTTGCTTCAATTTCTGTAATGTGTTCTTTAAACAATAAACGACCTTTTTTTACGAATAAAATGGACGAGCGATGAGGGCGATAAGGGTGCCCTAAAGGGACCGTATCGAAGATGGTTTTTTCATCATTTATAGCTACGTGTTTAAACGGAATAGCATCTTGTGGACTCGTATTTTCCAAAACAAAAACAGTTGAATTTAGACGGCAAGTTAGCGAAAAAAAACGGGTTGAAAGTAGTTAATAGTCCTTCGATTTCTGTTATAGTTTATAAGTGTTCTGCCTTAGTATATAGTAGGTGAAATAGGAGGGGATAATCAAATAGAAGTCCGTTAAATGCTTATTAAAGCGCTACTGGTTTTACTGCGTCTATATAGATTGTATCGAGAAAGCACTGATATAACTTCGACTTCTCTTCGAAGAAAAAGCTCTTTTTCGAAGATATGTCGGTAGTATGTCGAAGTTTTATCGAAGGAGGCCCTTTTTACTATTCAATAGGATGAAAGGAGGGGGTGTAGGATTAATGTAAGCAAGTAAGTGATGAGTATAGGATTTTGTTTAAACTATAGTAATAAAGTGATTTAAACATGGCTTATAGTAACCTATAATATATAAAAGAGTAATTCTAATATAATGATGTGTTTTTTGATAAGAGAGCAGAAGTAGTACATTAAAAAACTGAGTAAATAAATGTTTGATTTATGTAAAAAGGGTTGTGAAAGGCTTGGTTTAGCTATGGATTAACTTAAATTGTCTTTTCTTTAACAATAATTGGTTTATATTAATAAAAATACAATGTGATAAGAGGCGTCTTTTTATCTATTTTAATTGAA
>JASLGC010000287.1 GCA_030150335.1 Flavobacterium sp. | reverse complement strand
CAACGACCTTGCAATTTTGTATTCTGAACTACATTCAACAGTCCATTTTTAATGTTCTCGTCACTAATCTCAAAATATTTTTGAAGTAATTCGATTGCTTGAAGTGCTGTACGAATATTCGATTTTTGATAGTCTCCTTTTAAATCTGAAATAAGTGTATTGCTTTCATACGTTTCTTGTGCAAAATAAATAGGCGCATCACATGAAGTAGCTTTAGTAACAAACACAGGTTTTGTTTCCTCGTTATACTCACCAATAACAACAGGTGTACTCGGTTTAATAATTCCAGCTTTCTCCCCTGCAATCGCTCCTAAGGTATTTCCTAAAAACGCAGTATGGTCTTTACCTATATTAGTAATAACAGAAACAAGTGGCTCTATAATATTAGTAGCGTCTAATCGTCCGCCCATTCCTACTTCAATCACAGCAATATCTACTTGCTCGTTTTTAAAATACTCGAACGACATTCCTACAGTCATTTCAAAAAAGCTCAATGACTCTTGCTGGAAAAAAGGTTTATTCTTAGCGATAAAGTCCACTACAAAAGCTTCAGAAATTTCTACACCATTAATCTTGATGCGCTCTCTAAAATCTTTTAAATGTGGAGATGTATATAATCCTACTTTATAGCCCGCTTCTTGTAAGATTGAAGCAACCATAGAAGAGGTAGACCCTTTCCCATTAGTTCCTGCTATATGTATTGTTTTAATTTCTTTTTGTGGATTACCTAAGTGATTTACTAATTTAATAGTATTAGATAAATCTGCTTTGTAAGCTACTGCTCCTTTTTGTTGATACATTGGAAGCTGAGCATACATCCATTCTAATGTTTCTTGATATGTCATATCTACAAAAAAAATAGGACCTAAGATCCTACTTTAAAATTAATAACTATAAATCCTATTTGAATATTTGGCGCTTTGTCATCTGATTTCCATCTAAACGTTTTAGCTGTTGCAATTGCGGCGTCAGTTAAACATTTAGCTGAGTTAGTAGTACCTCTGGTATGTTGAGCAGAAACCACTTTTCCTGATTTATCAACTCGAATTTCTACCACTACTGTTCCTACCTCATTACAATCTGGAACAACAGAACCACGAGACGATAACGACCTTCCGTTAAGTCCCCAACTGGTTCCTCCACCAGCACCTTGTCCTTTTCCATTGCCATAAGTCGAATTAGAGTACATATCTCCATCCAACTTCCCTTGGTCTCCATTTACAGAAGAATTCCCTTGTCCTTGAGATTTCTCTCCAGTGCTTTTAGGTCCATTGATAAGACTTGCCAATGCATCTGTTGTACTTTGACTTGGCTTTGGGTCAGGTTTCTTTACAGGCACCTCAGCTTTCACAACTTCTTTTGGCTTTGGTGTTTCTTCTACTTTTTTAATTACAGGCACATCAACCTTATTCTGTGTAACCACAGGCTCTACCTTTGGGGTTTCCACTTTAGGAGCCACCTCTGGCTCAGGTTGCATTTCAATAGCTTCCTTTGGTTGCACATCGCCTTTCCCTTTGTCAGTATTTCCAAAGTTAATAGCAATTTCACCTCCTGTTAAAACAGGCTCCTGCACGGGAGTCATTATTTTGTAAAAGAAAAACAACAAAAAAAGAATTACAAAAACAGTAGATGTAACTGCAAAAGCTTTCTTTTCACTATCTGTTTCTAATATCTTCATACTTTATTTTGGCTCTACAGCCAATACAATTTTATAATTATTTCGATAAGCAATATCCATCACAAATACAGCATCTTCCACAGGAACTCCCTTAGCTACGTGCAAAACCACATTAGGTTCTTCTTGGTTAGCTAACTTTTGTTTTAACCCTTCTTCTAATCCTTCTGACGGAAATTGATCTTGATCAATAAAATAATTAGATTGATTATCTATACTAATCGCTACAGTCTCTACTGAATCTGACTTACCATCTGAGTTTGGCAATACCAAATCTAAAGCGTTAGTCGTAGTCATCGTTGTAATTGCTACCATAAAGAATATAAGTAACAAGAACACGATATCTGTCATCGACGACATATTAAACTCTGCCGAAACTTTATTTCTTCCTCTGATATTCATTAGGCAGGCTCATTTAATAAATCTAAAAACTCAACTGCGTTTGCTTCTAATTGGTGAACAATTTTATCAATTTTACTTACTAAGTGATTGTATCCAACGTAAGCAACAATACCAACGATTAACCCAAATACAGTAGTCATCATTGCAGTATAAATACCTTCTGCTAAAACACTCATATCAATGCGAGCAGAACTTGCAGTTGACATTTCATGAAAAGCCATAACCATACCTACTACTGTTCCTAAGAATCCTGTCATAGGACCTGCTCCAGAAAGTGTAGCTAATAGATTAATATTCTTTTCCATTTTGTAAACTTCTAATTTACCAGCGTTTTCAATAGCAATATTGATATCTTGTAATGGTTTCCCGATTCTTGAAATTCCTTTACCTACTAATCTTGCTACAGGAGAATCTGTATGAGCACAAAGCACCTTTGCTTGGTCTACTTTCCCTTGAGATAAAAATAATTTGATTTGACTCATGAAGCTTTCATCAATTTTAGATGCTTTTTTAATAGCAAAAAATCTTTCTAAATATAAATATAAAGCCATGAACAGCATGATGAAGATAACAACCATAATAGATTGTCCAATGATTCCTCCACTAAAGATAATATCGCTTAAAGCTAATTCTTTGTTTACTGCACCTTCTGTTTTTTCAATTGCTTCTGTTAAGTTTTGAGCAACTGCTGTAGTATCCACTTGTAAGAAATGAAACATAAATAATTCGTGTTTTAATTTTATTGTCAATGTTGTTTTTCAATGCATATCACCTAAGTCAATTTACTTGACAAATTGCGTATATTATCTTAAACGATAAAAAAGGTATTTTAATATCTAAACAGATAAAAAATAACACTTTAATTTACATTTAAATATGCGAGATATGCTTTTGAATTAATGTCCAAATATAGAATGTTTTTTAAAGATTTATCCAATGACATCCCCTATATTTTATACATCGAACATAAAGTATATAATATATTTAACATTTAACAGCTATAATGGTATTTTATGAGGCATTTTATTTAACAATTTGATTATCCTCTAATCGTGTTTTTCGAAAAAATTGTAAACTTTTCCAGAACTATGATCGTATTTTGCACCAGTTACGCTTGCTAAACAATTGACCTCATCTCTGATTTTCAACACTCCTAAAAAGCCAAATATAATAGCTTCTTTAAAGTCGATAGTCATATTATCTGGTTTCTTAAAAACCAAATGCGGAGAGTTTTCTCTAATACGATGTAATAAGTAGTTGTTATGTGCTCCTCCTCCAGTCACTAATACTGTGCTTCTCTCATTTAAAGGCAATCCGTTTGAAATCTGTATAGCTATATGCTCAACTAATGTTGCTAAATAATCTTCTAAAGTAAGACTATACTTTGCTAATAAAGGATTTACAAACGTATTCACAAACTCGACTCCTAATGATTTAGGTGCTTGCTCTTTATAGAAATCTAAGGCGTTTAACTCTTGTAATAACACATCATTTACCTTTCCTCTTGACGCACAATGTCCTGACTCATCATATTCTTTCCCAATTTTATTCATTTGGGCATTTAACAATGTATTGACTGGCACAAGGTCAAACGCAATTCTATAGTTCATCTTATTCTCATAAGAGACATTAGCAAAACCTCCCAAATTCAAACAAGCATCGTATTGACTAAACAATAAACGGTCTCCGATTGGCACTAATGGTGCACCTTGTCCCCCTAATAAAACATCTTGAACTCTGAAATCACATACTACTTTCTGTTCTATTAAATCTGATAACAAAGGAAGGTTTCCTATTTGCAACGTATATCCTAAATCAGGCTTGTGAAACACTGTATGTCCGTGTGAACAAACTGCATCTATATCTTTTATTTTATTTTCGATAATGAACTCGCGAATTACACTTGCTAAGTGCACCGTGTATCTTTCGTCAAAATGCTCTATTTCTTCCCTATTCATATTTATCGCATTAGCCAACTTGCTCTTCCACGATTCTGAATAAGGTACAGTTTCTGCTTTCAAAACTTCAAAAGACCATTTGCCATTATCACAAGTAAATTCTACATATACCAAATCAACTCCATCTAATGAAGTTCCTGACATTACTCCGATAATATTGTACTGAAACTTTTTCATAGCCATAAAATTAAACAATGTTCGTTGAATTATTGATTTAATTCGTATATATTTGGAATCTACAAGACTAAGAATCAACTAAAAAATTAAGATACGAAAAATGGACTTTAAATTATCAGAAGAGCAGTTGATGATTCAACAAGCTGCTCGTGACTTTGCGCAAACAGAATTACTACCTGGTGTTATCGAAAGAGATGAAAACCAAATCTTCCCTGCGGAACAAGTTAAAAAACTTGGGGAACTTGGTTTCTTAGGAATGATGGTGGATCCGAAATACGGAGGAAGTGGATTAGACAGTGTGTCATACGTATTGGCTATGGAAGAAATAGCTAAAGTAGATGCATCTGCAGCAGTAGTTATGTCTGTAAATAACTCATTAGTTTGTGCTGGATTAGAAAAATACGCAAGTGAAGAGCAAAAAGTAAAATACTTAACTCCTCTTGCTTCAGGTCAAGTGATTGGAGCTTTCTGTTTATCAGAGCCTGAGGCTGGTTCTGATGCTACATCTCAAAAAACAACTGCGGTTGATATGGGAGACCACTACCTATTAAACGGTACTAAAAACTGGATTACAAATGGTAGTACAGCAGATTACTACTTAGTAATTGCACAAACACACCCTGAGAAAAAACATAAAGGAATCAATGCTTTTATCGTTGAAAAAGGATGGGCTGGTTTTGAAATTGGTGCTAAAGAACAAAAAATGGGTATCCGCGGTTCTGACACACATTCATTAATGTTTACTGATGTGAAAGTTCCTAAAGAAAACAGAATTGGAGAAGACGGATTTGGTTTCGCTTTCGCAATGAATGTTTTAAACGGAGGACGTATTGGTATTGCTTCTCAAGCATTAGGTATTGCACAAGGAGCGTATGAATTAGCATTAAAATACGCTAAAGAACGTAAAGCTTTTGGTACTGAAATTATCAATCACCAAGCAATTGCATTCAAATTAGCTGATATGGCTACGAATATTTCTGCAGCAAGATTACTTTGTATGAAAGCAGCAGCAGAAAAAGATGCAGGCCAAGATATCTCTATTTCAGGAGCTATGGCTAAGTTATTTGCGTCTAAAACAGCAATGGATACAACTATTGAAGCTGTTCAAATTCATGGTGGTAATGGTTATGTAAGAGAATATCACGTTGAAAGAATGATGCGTGATGCTAAGATTACTCAAATTTACGAAGGTACTTCAGAGATTCAAAAAATCGTTATCTCAAGAGGTATCGCTAAAGAATAGTTTTTTCATTCGTCTAAATATTTAAAAAGGATGTACTGTGCGGTACATCCTTTTTTTTGTTTCCACCACTACTCCATTTGTAGCTTTTATAAAAGACATTTTATATATGAAGAAACACCTATCCTTCATATTTTGTAATATCATTCAAATGTCTTTCGTATTTTTACCCATATTTTAATTATACTATGAAGCCATCTAAATCTATCAAGACCAAGATTCTTTTTTTATACTTTACTTTGTTTATAGCAGTGCTATTTTCGGGGGCTTATATTTATAAAGAGGCTAAAAAATTTACTATTCCTGAAGAGCATGTTGTTGAAGAAAACAACAAGATTTTCTTAGTAAGCAGCACAATCAATAATCTTTACAGTAGTGAAGCGTATAGTCGTAGTGCTATTTTAACTGGTAACACAAAAGACATTAATCTATATTATAAAGAACTGGATACTATCGTTAGTCAAATTGACTTAATCCAAAAACAAGTTCAAGACCCCATTACCCTTTCTAAATTAGATGCAGTAAAAGACTTATTAGCTAAGAAAAAAATCAGTTTTAAAAGCATCATTAAAGCACGTAAAGAGTTGTCGGAAGACACCAAATACACAGAGGCTTTTTCTGAGATATATAATATTAGGGAGGAGATTGAAAACAAAGCTCAACCGATTGTTATTCAATCAAAAGAAAAAGAAAAAAGAAGTGCTTGGGCAAGACTTTTTAAAGGAGATAACACAGATACAATTAAGACAACTATTAATTATCCAAGAGTTTCCGATTCTTTAATTAATGCGATGGAAAAAATCATTACTTCCACACAAGCAAAAATTAATGAACAACAGAAAAAACTCCTTCAACAAGAACAAAAGTTACTACAAGAAAATAAAAATATTACCAATCAGCTTCGAGAGATTTTACAAAATGTTGAACAAAATATATTAGTTCTATCATATCAAAAAATCAACGAATCTAAATCGAGGATTAGTACCGCCTCTACTAACATTGCTTACTTAGGAGGTTCAGCTTTAATTGTGATTATCATACTTGGATGGATTATTATAAGAGACATCAATCAAACACAGGAATATAGGTTAGCTTTAGAAAAATTAAATGAAGAGAAAGAAGTCTTATTACGAAGTAAAACAATGTTGTTTGCTACTGTAACACATGACTTACAGACACCTCTTGGTAGTTTAATTGGATTTGCGGATTTACTTGACCAATCTCCATTAGAAAAAAAACAAAAGCAATACGTAGCGAATATCAAATCATCTTCCCAGTATATTATTAATTTGGTAAATGATTTGACTGATTTTTCGCGTTTAGAAAACAACAAAATAAGCATTCAAAAAGAAAATGTGAACATCAAAGACTTAATATATAGTACTTGCCAAGTATTGATTCCTTCTGCTGAAAACAAGAAAATTACATTGACATGGGAAGTTGATGAAGCCTTAGATCAAAAGTTCTATACAGACCCTTATCGCATTAAACAGATTCTTACAAATCTAATTACGAATGCCATTAAATTTACACAAGATGGAGGCGTTAAGATCAATGCTTTTATTGAAAATGAGACAATTAAAATAATGGTTAATGACAGCGGTATTGGTATAGACACACACGATGTAGATAATATCTTTAAAGAGTTTAGACAAGCGCATGATGGTATTGAAAAGAAATTTGGAGGTACAGGTTTAGGTCTGAATATTTCTAAACGTCTAATAGAGTTACTTGACGGAACTATTGCTGTAGAAAGTACTCTTGGAGAAGGCTCTACCTTTTCAATTGCTCTTCCTGCAATTACCATGACTGAAGAAGTTGAACCTTTCAAAGCAGAAGATAATCAAACGCGATTTGATATACTTCAGAATAATACTATTGTAGTTGTAGATGATGACAAAATTCAACTACAACTAATGGAAGAAATCCTTACTCCTTTATTTAAAGAGGTAATTCTTATTGATGATTCTACTGAGGTTATTCAAATTATATCTGATAAAAAGATAGACATCTTATTAACTGATATACAGATGCCAAAATTAGATGGCTTTGAATTATTACACGCAATTAAACAAGAAGATAAATTAGTTCAAATACCAATCATTGCTTTATCCGGCAAAAGGGATATCACAGAAGAGGAGTTTATAAAAAGCGGATTTACTGCTGCCCATCCAAAACCTCTTCAATTAGAAGAGTTATTAATGCTTATAAGCAATACGTTATACCCTGATAATATCATTGAAACATTAAAATCATCTGTTCCTAATGATATACAAAATGTACAGGAAGATAAAATATACAACACAGACACATTAATTCAATTTATCGGAACTGAAAAAGAGGCGTTGCGTAAAATTTTGGTTATTTTCTTAGACAGTACAAAAGAAAATATCCTTGATATGCACTATGCTGTAGAAGACTTTGATTTAAACACTTTAGGCAATATCGCACATAAAATGTTACCAATGTTTAGACAACTTGAAATTAATAGTGCAATTCCGTTATTAGAAGCTTTAGAAAACCACAGTGTTACTTTTAACACACAAGAAGAACTAAACAACTATATTAACAACTTAGAATCAGAAATTACAGCTGTTTTATCTTTAATTAAAGAAGATAATTTCTAACGTTACATTTATATATTTAAGAAGCAAAAACGCCATCACAATCAGCTTGTGATGGCATTTTTTATTGATGCTTATTTATTAAAATTCATCTAACTCAATTACACATCTTACAGAATATCCGTAATTCATATTCTCAAACCATTGGTTTACGTATACCTCATCGTAAAAGAGTCTTCTAAACATTGCTGTTTTTTCCTCATACTCATCTGTTGTCCAGAAGCATGCTAATTGAACACATTTAGCTTCCAATTAAATTTAAATATGAAAAAATAATTTCAAATTTTAATCAAAACAATACAACAAAAAATCAAATAATTAACAATTACACACAAATAAAACACAAATAAAACACAAAAATAAAACTAAATGATAAATAAGCCTATAAAAATAATTACTTAAAAACAAAACAATTGGTTAAAAAATAACATAATTTTATTATAATATTTATATATTCGCACACAATAAAAAAAAACCTTCTATAGTCTTGTTTTGATTTATATAAATAGACTCAAAGAAGAAATCAACTAAAAACTATAATATCTAAAGCTTTATGAAAAAAAGATTTTTGTACGGGCTTCTAGCGTCTGCTTCAGTAGCAATGACAATAGTAGCTTGTAGTAGCAGTGACAATGACTCTACAGGAGGTCCTACTAATTTAGGTGGACCAATTAATGCTCAACTTCCAAAAGAATTTTATTGGGATACAAACTCAAAACTAGGGATTTACCATTCTAAATCAATTGAAAGTGGGAAAAATGACCTAACTCATTTTGGTCTTAATTTAATTAATGGAGGAGGAACAAATCAAGCTGTTTTTGATAAAATTCAAGAATTAGAAAAAGGGAATCATACTTTTCATGCTTATTATCCTTATAATGAATCTAATGGCAACGACCCTAAAAAAGTAATAGTTACATTACCAAGTGAGCAGCTTCAACCTGAAAATGGGAAAAATGCCCACACAGTGGGTTATTCTTTCTTTACTGCAACGCAAAAACTTAGCATTAAAGATTCTAATATAAATCAAAGCAATTTTAGTCTTAAAAATGTTTTTGCAATTTTAGAATTTAATTTCACATTAGAAACACCAGAACAAAAAATATCTGAAATAACTATCTCTGCAAATAATCATAATTTATCAGGAGATTTCATTGTTGACCTAACTGCTGACAAAGTAACTTTAGAAAGCACATCTTCTCCAAGTAATTCAGTTACATTGAAAGCAACCAATCAAGAAGCAAATCTAAATACTGATAATGCTAAAGCACGCATAGTAATAAACCCTACTCAATTAGAAGGAGAAAAACTTTTAATTAAAGTAAAAACAGAAGATAAAATTATTGACTTAGAAATTAATGGCGAGAATTATTTAGCAAACTATATATATCAAATACCAGTAATGATCGTATCTCCTGCAGAAGATTTAAATACTAATGGATATGCAAATAGTTACATTGTAAGCGAAGCAAATAAAGCTTATAAATTTGATGCAAAAATTCAAGGAAATGGTAAGGCTACAACGAAGATTACGCCTAAGAAGATAAATCCTAAAAAAGCATTTGTTGTTTGGGAATCTTCTAAAGAAGAAAAAGGAGTAATTGCTAATGTTACACTTGATGAAAATGGTATTGTAACTTTCATCACAGGAGATAAGATTGGTGGAAATGCTTTAATTGCAGTTACAGATGGTGAGCCAACAGATGAGTTCCCTTTAGGAACAATTCTATGGAGCTGGCACATTTGGAGTACTAACTACGATACTAATAAAGAAATCACAGTTAAAAGTACAAGTGGAGATGAATTCAAATTCATGCCAATTAATTTAGGTGCACTAACAGTTGATCCTGATAAAAATGGAAATGGTTTAAAATACCAGTGGGGTAGAAAAGATCCTTTCTTAAAGGATGGATTTAAATTAGATGGTTCTGAACACGAAGGTGTTGTTCATTATTCAAAATATGGATGGCAGTCTAGTTCTTTTACAGGAAATGGGAAAGATTCAGCTATTGAAGAGGCTATTAAATTCCCTACTGGATTCTTTAGAGGGCCACATGGTAATGATTTTGATTGGAGCGGTAATGGTACAGGAATCGAAAATAGAAACAATCAATTATGGGGTAATATGGAAAATAATTTAGGAAAAAAATCTATTTATGATCCATGTCCTGTTGGTTATAGAGTTCCTCCAACTGAAGCGTTTAATAATTTCAATTCTGAAAATGGTAAATTTGTAAATGAAGACTGGGAATTTAATGCTGAAGATGGTAAAAAAATTACTTTTTCAACAGAACCAAGTTATTTAAACTATCTATCAGGAGCTCCAGTAGGACCTGGACGCGATGGAAAATCTGGATATTATTGGACTTCAAGTGCGAAACCAAGATTTGTAAATACAAATGCTTCAAGTTTTTTAATAGAAAAGACTTGGATTTCAGAAAACCAAACTGCTCAAAGAGCTATGGGAGCATCTATACGTTGTATTCGTGAATAATCAACATAACAACTATTCGTTAAGATTATAACAATCTAAAAATAGGCTATCTAAAAAGCCTAAAAAACACCCTCGCCTAAAAAAGGCGGGGGTGTTTAATTATTTATTCTCAAAAATACTTCTCTTCAAGGTTCTCACAAACAAAAACAAATATGATATTCAAATCTTAAAAGTTTAAACTCATAGGCTCTATTTCCTTCAAATATTTTCAATAAAATTCCTCTAGATCCACCCCTTCGTTTTGTCAATTCAGTAATTGAAAAATTAAATATTAGTTGTATCCTATATAATGCAAAAACAGAGAAACTATCAATTAACAACTTCGTATGATTATCAAAGTCCAATTCCTGTGTTTCTTTTACTAATATTTATTCCTTTTGCAAGATTGAACGTGCCCTAAATGAGAACATTTATTTTATGTAATTGTCAGGTAATGGTTAACCAATCATCGTAGAATTAAGTATTTTCGAAGTAAGCGTTTAAAAGGTCTAATTCATCAGCTTTTTACAGATGCTGCACTATTGTTGCAAGAATTACAATGTGTTA
>JASLGC010000270.1 GCA_030150335.1 Flavobacterium sp. | reverse complement strand
AAAATCTACTGATGAAAAGTAAAATATGTGTAGTGTTTTTATACTTGTTTAGTGTAGGATTATTTGCTCAAGCTAAGAAACCTGAATTAATGGTGGTGCCATCTGACGTTTGGTGTAAAGCTAATAATGCAATGGAAATATATGATAATCAAGGTGTAAGGGAGAGGATTCCAAGCTATAGTAATGCTCTTTTAAATTCAGATTTGATGAATGTTATATCTAAGATAAATATTTTAATGGCTGACAGAGGATTTCCATTAAAAGATTTATCACAAGAGGTTAAAAATGTAAAGATCAATAGTGCAGAGAATGATGCTATAATGAATAAAAGTGGAGCAATAATAGCTGAAAGTCCTATTGATTTGTTGAAAAGAAAAGCAAAGTCTGACATTATATTAGAAATTGATTGGAAAGTCGAGTCATTTGGGCCTAAGAAATCTATAACTTATAATCTAAGAGGGTTAGATGCTTATACGAGTAAACAAGTAGCAGGAGCACAAGGTACAGGTTCTCCTTCTTTCTCGGCAAGTGTGCCTCTTTTATTAGAGGCTGCAGTATTAGCCAATATGGATAATTTTACTAATCAATTGCAAGCTCATTTTGATGATTTGTTTGAAAATGGAAGAGAGATTCGTATGGATATATTAGTCTTTGAAAATGAAAATGATGTTGATTTAGAAACAGAATATGATGGAGATGAATTAATCGAGATTATTGATGAATGGATGTCTAAAAATACAGTAGGAGGAAGATATAATAAAACCGATAGTACTGAAACAATGGCTAATTATAACGGAGTACGTATATCTGTTTATGACGCTAGTGGCAAGGCTAATGATGCAGGAAGATTTGGTCGTAATTTAAGAAAATTTTTAAGAGGAGCTCCATATAACTTGACTTCTAAAGTTATAGAACAAGGACAGGGAGGAGTTAAACTTATTATAGGTAAGTAATTTATTAAAACTAACTACTATGAAAATTATACAAAGCTGTTTATTTCTAATAAGTCTTTTATTGGGTGCAAATCCAGTACTTGGTCAAGATAATGTTAGTACTTGTGATATTCCTATTATGACTTCTATTCCTGAACAAGCAGAGCATATTTCAGCTACAATAGAAAAACAATTATCAACTAAACTGCGTGGTTTGGTTTCTAATAAAGGATTGGGTACTTCAGATGAATATGCGCAATTTGTAATAACTCCTGAAATATCAGTAATAGGTAAAACTATATTACCTGGACCACCTAAATTATTTGTCTTAGAGTTAGAGTTAAACCTATTCATTGGTGATGCAATTAGTCAACAAATGTTTTCTTCTACTTCAATTACAGTTAAAGGTACTGGAGAAAGTGAAACAAAGGCCTATATCAGCGCATTTAAAAGGATAAATAAGAATTCTAAAGAAGTTGCTCAGTTTTTAGAAGATAGTAGAAATAAGATAATAGCGTACTATGACACTAATTATCCTACTATAATAAAAAAAGCAGAGTTATTGTCAAAACAAAAAAATTATGACGAGGCAATGTTTTTATTAACTGCTATTCCTGAATGTAGTAATGGGTATGAGATGGGAATGAAAGCGGCAGCTACAGTTTATCAAAAATATATTGACGATACTTGTTTAGAAGACTTAAATGAAGCTAAAGCAATTTGGATTACAACACAAGATGAATATGGTGCGCGAAAAGCTTTAGAGTATTTATCTCGTATTTCTCCAGAGTCAGCATGCTATAGTGAATCAACTGCTTTATCAAATGAAATGAAGCTGAAAGTCAAATCAGACCAAGATCTTGAGAAGAAGAGAGAAAAAGAACAACTTGATTTTGAACGTAAAAAGCATCACGATAGACAAGAATTGGAAAAACAAAAAATTGCGGCTTATAAAGCAATCAGCATAGAGTATGCTAAAAAGAAACAAAATGATAAAAATTATATTGTTTTAAAACGATAAATAATAAATTTAATTAAAGATTATGAATAAAATTACCTTACTATCTGTTGCTACATTAATGGCAACAACATTAACTGTTAATGCTCAAGATAAAAAGAACGTAACAGAAGATTATATGAGAAGTTCATTATATACTATTATCATTGATGATCATGGTATTTTGGATGATGTCAAATCTAAAATTGTAAAAAACACTTTTTTTACAACACCATTACCAGAAAAATTTAATGACCATAACTTATCTGATGCTTTAAGATCATTTAAACCAGCAGACTATGTTGTGACGGATGCTGAAGTAGCAGCAATGACTGAAGGTGGAGCTCCAGCAAAGAAGAAAAGTGCTTTTGGAAAAGGGTTAGGGCAATTAACTAAGGAAGTAACAAGTTCTGTTACTTTAGGTATTGTGGATACTACAGATACTCGTAAAATCAGTGCTCAGTTTATGAAATTTTTTGAAAAAGAAAAAGTTGCTAATAAAATTGTAGGGAAATGGTTTAATCAAGGAGATAAACGTGTTGATGATTCTTTCTTTAATACGGATTTAATAGCCGAAAGAGGATTATATAATGCATCTGAGAAAGATAAAGAGGAGGCAAAAGGGTCTAGCTTAGGCGTTAATATTTTAAAGGATGCAGGTGAAAATTTAATTGGTAATACTTTCGTAGTAGGTATTCGTTTTAATTATGTAAATAAAGAAGAAATGGCGAAACAATTAGCAGGTCCTGAGATGGGAATTTTAGGAGATGCAGTTGCTATCGTTGGTAAAGGATACATTATTAAAGCAACTGCTTATTTATTTCAATTAGATTGGTCTGAAG
>JASLGC010000192.1 GCA_030150335.1 Flavobacterium sp. | reverse complement strand
AAAGATACGTGTCCAGAAGTAGGATCAAACTCTCCTGACAGTATTTTTAAAAAAGTAGATTTACCAGCACCATTAGCACCAATAATTCCATAGCAGTTCCCTTGCGTAAAGGTTACATTAACTTCATCAAATAAAATTCGTTTTCCGAATTGAACTGACAGATTTGAAACTGTTAACATCGTAGTATTTTGATTTATATTGTCTGCAAAATTAATAAATTTAAATTTAGAAACACCTTTTATTACAACTTATCACATAACCTAAACACTTTAACCATATCTTAACAATTATAAACACTCGTAAAACTTACATTTGCTGTAACACTGTTAAAACTGGTAAATCAAGCCAACTAAGCTAATGCGTACAAATTTTTCAAATAGTAATTTTCTTTATCTCCTCATACCTATCGTTGGTTTATTTACTTCTTGTCAAGAGAAATTTGATAAAAACGATTACGTAGCTCATTTCCAAGGAGAAATAATTAATCCTACTTCTAATTTTGTTCTTTTCTGTAAAGACAACGAGGTAATTGATACGTTGTATCTTGATAAAGACAACAAATTTTCTAAGAAATTTGACTCTCTAACTCCTGGAATGTATATCTACAAACACAATCCTGAGTTTCAGTATGTTTACTTTGAAAAAAATGACAGCCTTACTTTACGTATAAACTCGAAAGACTTTGATCATTCAATCATATTTTCAGGTAGAGGAGCCGAAAAGAATAACTTTTTGATGAACCTTAACGTGAAGAATATTATGGATGAAAGTGAGCGCTTCAGTACATTTGACGCTCCTCCGGAACAATTTATCAAGCGTATAGACTCTGTACATGCAGCCCGAACTACTTATTATTTACGAAATAAAGCAGTCATAGATTGGTCAGATGATTTTGATATGTACGCGAAAACAAAACTTGACTTACACTTTTACTCTTTAAAAGAACTATACCCAATTCTACATTATATACGTACAAATGATGATGTTAGAAATAAATTACCAGCTGATTACCTTGGGTTTAGAAAAAAAGTAAATTTCAACGATGAACGCCTTTTAAAATACTCTTCTTTCACAAAGTATTTAGCAATCATGCTTAATTCTATCGTAGAAGAATCTGAAGAAGACTTTATCTCTGAAAACAGATATGACAAATATATCGACAAGCTTAATATTGTAGATACATTGATCCAAAATACGAAAGTACGCAACGCTATTTTTGACAATATTGCCTTCATTTACTTGTTACAAGATCAAAATCTCAATAATAACGATTTGTTTTTAGAGCGCTATTTTGAATTATCAACAGATGAAGATCAGCACAATGAAATTATTTTAATACAGCAAGCAATTCAAAACTTAAAGTATGAAAATAGATTACCTGAAGTGCCACTTGTAGATGCGAGCAATAGCAAAATTCAAATTAACAAGGTAATTAAAAAGCCTACATTGCTGTTCTTTTGGACTAAAAATGGTATTTCACATGCAGACGCTGCACATAGACGCGCACATAGTTTAATGCAAGAAAATCCGAACTTAGACGTTATAGCTATATGTATTGATGGGGACCATGGAGAATGGCTAAGCTTACTTCCTCGTTACCGTCAATACAACATAAAGGAAATGAGATCAGATGACTTTAATCAGATGAAAGATAAATGGATTATCACTAAAATTCAGCGTTGTATGATTTTAGAAAAAGACGGTTCATTAAAAGATCCTTTCGTGAATATATTTGATAAAAATATAGAAGATCTATTAAAAAATAAATAGACTCTCTCTTATAAACGATAGCCTCCTTGTTTTCAAGGAGGCTATTTTTATTTGCTATTATATCACCTATTATTTTTATAAGATCAGCTACTTTTCGCTGTTTTCTCCAAAATATACAATCTTAAACATTCCAATTAAGTGAAATAAGAGTAAAACTTAAAGTCTTACTCTTACTGTTGATCAAGATTCAACTGTTACAATAAAAAAGACTAACACTAACTAATCAATAATAATTGTAATATTTTTATCGAGTACCATGTGCCCACCATACTTTTTCAGTATAAACATATTCTCCATTTCCAAATGCAGCTTTTACATTCGCGTTATTAACAACATCTGATTGCCCATAAGAGAATCTTTCTGGAAATCTATTTGGATTAGCCAATTGAATATATGACTCTCCCATTGCTCTCCAACGGCGAACATCATTGTAAGCTTGAATACTTTCAATTTCAAACTGAGCAATATACTTCTCTCTTTCGATGCGAGCCAATAAATCATTTCCTGTTATAGTTCCAACATTTGGCTGATAAGTAGGGTATTTATATTGTTGAGTTTTATTCATAGCGGCTGATATCGCAGCAACTAATGTTTCTCTTGCCTCTGCATCTTGACCTAATCGCGCTTGAGCTTCTGCTTTTAAAAATAGCAGTTCATGGTAACTAAACATATAGATAGCATTTGATTTATTTTTATCCTCTGCATCACTAAAAGATAAACCAGAAGGAGAGTAAAGTGTTCTTCCCTCTGTAGGTCTTGCTTGAGAATTATCAACCAAATAGATTCCTGTCACACCATTCAAAGTAATCTCTTTAAAGTAGTCTTTTATACGTGGATCTTTTTCATTGTTTTTATTCATTAAATCATAAAAACTTTTAGAAGAACCTAAGCCAGTACGTTGAATTTGAAACAACCAGAAAGGATAAGGTATTGAAGTAGTATTTGCTTTAAGATCCTCAGCAGTACTTGAAAAAGCTAAATCAACATATTCAATAACTTTAGCATAATCTGGCTTTATAGCTGACAACTGCATTGTATATCGAGCTTTTAAAGCGTAAGCTGCTTTTTCCCACAACTTCATATTTCCTTTGTACAAAATATCATTATTAGCCAAACTTGCGAACTTCGAAGTTTTATTTGCATTTTCAATTGCATCATCTAATAATCGAAAAATCTCTTTATAGATATCTTCTTGTTTGTCTAATTTTGGTTGAAATATAACACCTGGTTGCAAAGCCTCTGAATAAGGAACATCTCCCCATAAATTAGTTAGAATTCCAAGGTTATAGGCGGTTAAAATCTCTCCAACGGCTAAGGCATTATAATTACCTGCTTCGCTTCCTCCTTCAGAACACTTAGCTATTATCTCTTTCAAACTTTTCAATTGTGAATAAATATCCCCCCACTTATTATTATACGTAGATGCTAATTGTGGATCACCATCACGTGTTTGTGCTCGATACATTTGATTGTCAATTCCTGCCAATAATTCTGAATAAATTGACGAATAAAATGCTAAGTCAGATCCTGTAATTGAAAAAGAAGTTGCAGTCATTACATCAGTCAATAAGTATTTTGCTTCTATAGTTTCTGGATCGTTCTGATTCTTATTAATATCATCCAATTTATCTTCAGAACAAGATTGAAGTAATAAAGTTGATGAAATCATTGCTAAAACAATATATTTTAATTTTTTCATGATATAGTAAACTGATTAAAATGTAACATTTAGAGAAAATCCTATACTTTTAGCCTGTGGAACAGACCATTGTTCAAATCCTCCACTCATATTTGTATTTCCTTGTGTCGCTTCTGGATCAAGGTTTGGCATTTTAGACCACAACAAAATATTTCTCGCAAAAGCAGAAAGGCGCAAATTAATTTTCTGTGTAAAGATTTTATCAAATGTGTATCCTACACTTACCTCTCTTAATTTTACAAAACTCGCATCAAACACACTTGCTTCAGTTATGCTATTCATCGCACTTTGATAAATTTGTCTTTCATAAGCTGCTGTTGCTGGATCACTACCAATCACAATATCATTCTTCACATACGAACCATCTCCTAATTGTTTTACACCATCAAAAACAAATGGTTTATCACGGTCGCTTGTACTTCCATCTGCTCCATAGTATCTCATTGTAGAATTAGACCCACTATAGATATTTCCTCCATGCTTCCACTCAACAGTACCATTCAAATGCCATTTCTTCCATGTCAAGAAAGTAGAACCTCCTAAAATAAACTTAGGTGCTACCTCTCCTAATGCTTTTGTTTCTCCCAAAAGAGGAATACCGTCTTTATCAACTATTATATTCCCATTGGGATCTCTTTGAAAACTCTCTCCATAAATTACTGGAAAGCGATCTCCTTTTTGCGCTCTAATTTGAGGTGTAGTAAAACCTCCTAAAAATATATTATCAACTCCCTCTTTCAATTCATCTACATAAGAATCAATTTTAGAGAAATTCACATTAACCGTCCATTCTAAATCATTAGTCTTAATTGGTGAGACAAAAGCCATAATCTCATGTGCGACTGTATGGATTTTTCCACCATTAGTTACAAATGAACTTGCTCCACTTGAACCTGCTAATGGAACATCGAAAATCTGATCTTTTACATCTTGACGAGAAAATGTATAATCAACTCCAAATCTGTTATTTAAAAATCTTAAATCAGTACCTAATTCCCACGATTTTGTATTCTGAGGTTTTAATTTGGGATCATAAAGACTACCTGTTGGAGCAAATCCAGCAGCATCTGCAACAGGATAAATAATTGGTTCTCCTGTCCAAAAACCTCCTCCATAACCAGGTTTAGAATAGTAATTTTTAAGATAAGTTCCGGCTTGCCCTACTTCTGCATAAGACGCTCTAATTTTTGCAAAACTTAAGATAGAATTATCCTTTAACCCTTCTAATTCAGATAATACAAACCCTAATGATACGGATGGATAAACAAAAGATCTATTGTCTCTCGGCATAGTTGAAACAACATCTTTACGAATCGATCCACTTAAAAAAAGCATGTCTTTATAAGAGAATCCTGCATTACTGAATAATCCCACTGTTCGTTTTTGATTGCGTAACTCTCTTGAAGAAACAGACAATGTATTAGCTATTGTAGCCCAACCTCCAAAATTTAGATTAGATCCAAAGTCTTGGTATACTTTACTATTTTCCTCATTAAATTCATTACCTAATAAAATATCAAATCTAAGATCATCAGCTAAATACATATCGTAATTTACAGTAAACAAAGAGTTCATTACTTTTCTCGTAATTCCGTTTAAACCAACACTACTTGATGCAGCGTCAGCTTGTGCATTTCCATACTCATAAATGTCACGTAAATTAGTCGTATAAGAATCTATACCACCTTGATATTTAATTGTCAAATTTTTAGTACCATCATCGCTAATTACGGGAGAATATGCAATATTCGCATTACCATAAAAACGCGCTGTTTTTTCACTAAACTCATTGTGATTAGCAGCCCAATAAGGATTGTTGAATGTGGTGTTTCTAAAATAAATTTGTTTATAAGGATCAATCGGATCCTCAGAAGGGATACCTTTCATATCATAACTTGTAGGACCTCCAAAAACACCAGGCAAATAAGAATCATTGGCACTTGTTGCTTTGTTTATATCAGTAATAACGTAATTTGCAGAAAAACCAGTAGTCCATTCTTTACTTAATTTCGTGTCAGCAGCTAACTTTATATTAGTTCTTTTCATATCCGTCCCAGGCATCATACCATCCTGAGTAGTGTTTCCAAATCCAAAAGAATAATTTGTTTTTCCTGCATTCTGACTAATATTAAATGAATTTGTCAATGTATTCCCCGTTTTAAAAAAATCTCCAATATTATCATAAGCACGTGGAGCTACCCATGGATTCATCCCTGCTGCTGCCAATTGTGGAACATAGTATTTCCCTGGTTGTAAAACCCCCTTATTATAATCATTCGCTACATTTCCTCCATAATTAGGATCATTTGGAAGATCTGAAATTTTAGGTCCCCAAGACAAAGATGAATAAGGGCTATATAAATATCTTCCTGATGCTTCATCATAATTACCTTGCGCATAAGTTTTTTGAACAGAAGGTTTTTTTGACAAAGTTTCAAAACTTGAAGATGAAGAAAAACTAATTACCGGTTTTCCCTCCTCAAGTCCTTTACCACTCTTAGTTGTAATAACAATAACACCATTAGAAGCACGAATTCCATACAAAGCAGATGCAGCTTGTCCCTTTAATATATTAATCGTTTCTATATCATTCGGATCTATATCCACTGCACGATTTGCAATATCACTTCCTGATACACTTCCTCCTGTTGAAAAATCAGCAGTTGATTCTACTGGCATCCCATCTATTACATACAATGGAGTATTATTACCAGTAAAAGACCTTGCTCCTCTAATTACAATTTGAGAAGAAGCTCCAGGTGCACCGCTTGAAGGTGTAATCTGTACTCCAGAAACTTTTCCTTGCAAAGCACCAGATAAACTACTGTTATCTGTCTGGTTAAGTTTATCCCCCTTAATCTCTTGTGTCGCATACCCTAAAGCCTTTGCACTTCTCTTAATTCCCATAGCAGTCACTACAACCACATCTAAAACATCCTCTTGACTGCTCATGGAAACGTTAAAAAAGGAAGCATTATCAACTACATGTTTAACATCTTTCATTCCTATAAATGAAAAAACAAGAACATCCCCAGTTTTTACATTTATAGAATATTTTCCATCTAAATCAGTTTGAACACCTTCTTGTGTACCTTGAATCACAATTGAAACACCAGGTAAAGGCGAACTTCCTTCACTTACTACCCCAGTAAGTACTTTTGTTTGAGCATACCCTACATGCACAATCAGTACAAGTAAGCATGTTAAAAAACAATTAAGTTTAAATTTCATCATTAGTTTTAAATTGATTAGTTATACTAACAAATCTAAAAAAATACACGACTAAATATTAATTATAATTTATTTTTTAACAATATAAATAAAATTACATCAACTAATAAATTACTATATTATTAAAAACATAAAGCATAAATATGTTAAAAAATAAAAAAAACAAATATTTACATACACACTAAAACAAAAAAAGAAACAAATCAATCCAAAAAGTTAAATAATTCAAAATCACAAGTGATTAAACAAATTTTAATTGAATAATATTCTTTTTAATTATTTTGGTTAATATAAACTATAGCAACGCATATAAAAATCAACGAATAACTCCTCAATCATTAAGTAATTCACAAAAAAAAAGCCACCTTTAAAATGGTAGCATATTTCAATATATCATCAAATAACACAATTTAGCAAACCACTAAACTATTTTTCATTTACACTTTTAAGTTAAAGGCTTCCCTCCCATTTCTCTAAAATACTCAATCTTACTCAAGAACATTGCAGCCATACGCTCAGCTCTCCACTTTGCTTCATCCGCTACTTTCCCTACATAAAGCTCATCTACAGTGCCATTAAAAATACGTTTCCATGTCTCGAAATGCTCTTTCTCAACTGGCAACTGTGCATGAGGAGGAAATGGACGACCGCTATACGTATATTCATCCAATAGAATAGTCTCCCAAAACTTGTACATTTTCGCCAAATGTTCAGGCCAACGACCTTCCAATTTACTGTCAAATATTGGCCCTATTAACTCATTCTCTTGTACTCTCCCGTAGAATGTGTCTACCAACACCTTAATATCTTCTATGTTTTCTATATCTTTTTTCATAACAAATGCTTATTTTTACGTACTATAAAATTCCCCACACATACATAAATCTCGACACCATGATAACTATCTCTATTTTAGGTTCCGGAAAAGTAGCTCATCACTTGATTCTAAATCTATTAGAACAAGATAATGTTCACCTACAACAAGTTTATGCAAGAACTCCAAGCAAAGTTAGCGACTTAGTTCCTGACAATCAAATTATATCTGACCTCAACGAACTAAAATCTGCAGACCTATTTATAATTGCAGTGAGTGATGATGCTATAGAAGAAGTATCAAACGCTATACCATTTCACAATGCTTTCGTAGTGCATACTTCAGGCACTAAACCAATGGATAGCATTCAGAAAACCAATAGAAAAGGCGTGTTTTATATGTTACAAACCTTCTCAATGGACAAAGAAGTAAACTTCTCAGAGATTCCTTTCTGTTTAGAAGCTTGCAATCCAGAAGACTTCCAAATCTTAGAAAAAATTGCAATTAAATTCTCTGAACGCGTTTATAAAATAAGCAGCGAACAACGCCAAGCAATACACTTAGCAGCTGTATTTGTAAACAACTTCACAAACCACTTATGCACTATTGGAGCAGAAATATGTAAAGAAAACAATGTTCCTTTCGAAATATTAAAACCATTAATCTTAGAAACAGCGCATAAACTGGAAGTATTAGCGCCAAAAGACGCACAGACAGGTCCTGCAATAAGAGGAGATCAAAGTATTATTGATCGACACTTAAGTGCTCTAAATGACCCTCTTAATAAGGAAATATATAAATTAATAACAAAATCAATACAAAGCAAATAATGTCTAAACACTTTAAAGTAATAATGAATGACATCACTACATTTATTTTTGATGTAGACGGTGTACTTACTGACGGAAATGTACACGTAGCACAAGATGGTAGCTTATTAAGAGATATGAGTATCCGCGATGGATATGCAATCAAAGCAGCTATTGAAAACGGTTACCAAGTATGTATTATCTCAGGAGGAAGCAACGAAGGAGTACGTATTAGATTACAGAATTTAGGTGTAAAAGAAATCTACATGTCTGTTCCTAATAAAGTAACAGTGTTTAAAGAAATCATAGCAAAATACAATCTAAACCCAGAGAACATTTTATATATGGGAGATGATATCCCAGATTACCACATCATGCATGAAGTAGCATTGCCTACTTGTCCACAAGACGCCGTTCCTGAAATAAAACGCATTGCTAAATACATTTCACACGTAAACGGAGGAAAAGGTGCTGCAAGAGACGTTATTGAGCAAGTAATGAAAACACAACAAAAGTGGTTTCAACATTTTGACGCTAAATACGATTAATGAATAATACGATGTTAGATATATTATTTAAAGATCACGCAATTGTTTTAGGATCAAATTCACCTCGTAGGAAACAATTTCTACAAGAACTCGGGATTTCTTTCGTTGTTAGAGCATCAGATATAGACGAAACTTATCCTATAGAATTACAAGCAGGAGAAATTACAGACTTTATCGCTAAAGCAAAATCAGAGGCAATTACCCTTGAGAGTGATAACGAAATACTAATCACAAGTGACACAACTGTTTGGAATAACAATCAGTCTTTAGGAAAGCCCACAGACAGACAAGAAGCTTATGAGATGATTAAAAGCATGAGTGGAAAAGAGCATGAAGTAATCAGCTCTGTTTGTCTTAGAAACACTAAAAAAACCAAGGTATTCAACTGTATTACTAAAGTAACCTTTGCACACCTTTCAGATGAAGTTATTTATTATTACATAGATAACTACAAACCATTTGACAAAGCAGGAGCTTATGGTATTCAAGAATGGATAGGTTTAGTTGGCATTGAAAAGATTGATGGATCTTACACTAATATTGTAGGTTTACCCACAACAGAATTAGTACAAGAATTAATTCAATTTATTAAAGAATAACGATGTTAAAAGAGTATTATCGCGAAATAATAATAACAGCAATAACAATTCTGCTTTATTTCCCTACTAAAAAAACAGTAGCTTATATCATCCGTACGTTTTCTTCAAAAGAAGACAGGAGAGATAGTAGAGTGAGATTAGTCATCCGACTATTCAACACCCTTATCCTATTTATTTTTTTAGTATTAGTATTAACTATTTGGGGAGTAAAACCAGAGAACTTCATGCTTACCATTACTTCTGTATTTACAGTAATTGGTGTAGCGATGTTCGCTCAATGGTCACTACTAAGCAATATCACAGCAGGAATATTATTGTTTTTCTCTTTTCCATTTCGAATTGGAGATACAATCAGAATTCAAGATAAAGACTTCCCTATCGAAGCAGAAATACTTGACATTAAAGCGTTCTGTACCATTCTTTTAACAGTAGAAAAGGAAAGAATCTCATATCCAAATAGCCTTTTATTACAAAAGGGAATTGTCATTATAGACAAAAATAAAGATCAAAATAGTCCAAGTATTTAAATATTCAATGAGAAATAATAAGTTAAAAAAGACTTATTACACGATTCAAATAAATACAATGGCATAAAAATTGTAATTATCATTTCGGTTTTAATAGTCAAATGGTAGTAGTATTAAAGCTAGTTATATTTCATGTATAACTAGCTTTTTTTTACCCCTGTACCAAAAACTATTCAAGCTCTACTACACTATTCTACCACCAAGAAGCTACATATAACAAATTACAGTTCCCCATGAATATTTTTGATTGGAGCATATTCATTGTTGTCTTATTTCTACTGATCACTTTTAATCAAATTAGACAAAAAATACATTCTACCTCATCCGTTACTTATGAGCGCACATCCCTATACTATGGATTTAAAATCTTAGGTATACAAACGTTGTCATTCACATTCATATCACTTCCAGGTATAGCATACTATTACGGAATGACTTTCTTACAGTTTTACCTTGGTATTCCCCTTGCCATATTTATTATATGCCGCTATATACTTCCACAATATAAAGCGACAGAAACAACAAATGCTTTTGATTTTATCAAAGGAAAATTAGGCGTAAAAGTCAGTCGCCTTGCCGCCTTTCTCTATTTTATTCAAAAGATATTCCTGCTAAGCGTAACACTCTATGCCACGGCCATTATCCTATCACTACTTGTAAGAGTACACTTTAAAACCCTATTACTCATTGTAACCAGTGTGTGTATTGTCCTTACACTCCTATTCAAAAACAAGACTAAAATATTCCCTAAGAAAATGCAACTATTGTGTTTTGTATCCTTAATGATTTCTATAATCATTACTATATTATACAAACTACCACAAGGCATGGGATTCAATGACGTTATAAAATTTACAGATTCCTTTGACAAGCTAAAAATTATCACCCCCTGCTTGTCTCTTAAAAAAGGATTAACCTATATGAATGGAATGATAAATGGTACCTTATTATTCATTACACTATTGAGTATAGATACACGGGTATTAGGAGCTTACAACAAAACAAAGTATTCCAGTAAAACAACAGATAGTTTAATCATGAATGGGTTAGCTAATATTCCCTTACAAGCTTTAATCCTATTTACAGGAAGTATGCTATTTACCTTTTTTCAATTCAATAATCCTAAACTTCACTTTAACCCTCATAATGAATACATCGTTATGAACTCTCCGTATGCACAAGAATACGATAGCATACAACGAGAATACGATAAATTACAATTAAATAAACAAGAGATTAGCCAACTTTATACAGGCCAGATATATCAAAATTACACCAATCCAATGTTACAAGACCAATTGGTGTGTTTAAATGAAAATGAAAGTGAGTTACACAAAGCAGCACAAAAGACTATTAAAAAGGCTAATGCAAATCTTGAAATAAACGATTCAGATTTTATTCTATTAGACTTTATAATTAATGAATTACCTACAGGAATAACAGGCTTAATCATTGCCTTATTCTTAATTAGTATGATTGCAATAGTGCACAATGAAGTAAAATGGTTGTCAACAACATCATCTAATTATTTCAAAGAAAGCAACAAGATTAGCAACAAAAAACGAGAATCTATCTTCGCTATCTTATGCTTATTATTTGCATTGGGACTTTGCCATACAATACCAGTATTTAGTAACTTAATACAAATGCTTTGGTGCTATTCTTCTCTTTTCTTTGGTACTATATTAGGAATCCTATTAGTTGCCGTATTATTTCCCAAAGCAAATAGAGAAGCAGTATTTTTAAGTGGAATAATCACGCAAATAACCATACTTATTCTATTCTTTACAATTGACATCCACTATATATGGTACAATTCTATCGGATTATTTGCAGTCTTTCTATTAGGATATTTATTCCACAATATATTGGAAACATATCGTATGATTAAACATTAGCAAAAGGAAGACTCCATTTATACTTCACCGCTAAAATTCGAATCACAATGATAATTCCAGCAGTACCAATGTATAAAATATCTTTACTCAAGTCAAAATAATTCAACACATAGTACATCAACCCTCCTACAATACAGGCTGTAGCATATATCTCTTGCTTGAAAATGATTGGAATCTTATTCGCCAAAATATCTCTAATAACCCCACCAAAACAAGCAGTAATCGTACCTAACGTTACACAAATAATTGGGTGTAACCCAACGTTCATTCCCTTCTCAATACCAATCAAGGTAAACACGGCAATACCAATTGTGTCAAATAAAAACAGGGAATATCTCAAAAAGTTAAACTTCTTATAGAAAACAATTGCCAAGAAAACTCCTAAAAGTGTCACATAAAAATAATTCAGATTTGTCAACCACATAACCGGTGTGTACCCAATCATCATATCTCTTATTGTTCCTCCTCCAATGGCAGTAGCAAATGCTAAAATACTCATTCCAAACAAGTCCAACCTTCGTTCGCGTCCTGCTAAGGCACCTGATATAGCAAACGCCAAAGTTCCTAATAAATCTAAAATATCGAAAAAACTGTACATGTATATTTTGAATGTAATTCTATTAAATCTTAGCTGTCATCTGATTGTAATCTTTCAGCACAGCCTCTATGAATTCTATGTCTGTTAGTGTTCTATTACCCACACCTAACACCCCTTCTACTTTATTAACTAACTTATTTAAAAGAGAATGGTCTTTCGTCTGCTTATAGCTAAGCAGTGCTTCTTTAATTATATAAACGTCCTTGTCACTCAAATTTAAAACCTGCGGGAAAATAGGCACATATTCTTCAGCTACTTCTTGGAAGATAGTCGCACTCAACGGTACGCGCTCCTTAATGGAAATAACAGACGTACCCGCCAGCATATCACCTATGCGCTGACTTTTAGACGAACTTGCAATAGTGATAAGCCCTATCGCACCAGACATCATCCAAAAATCAACCAATCCCATTACCCAACGCGTTGCATAATCAATTATCGTTGCTTCATATCCATCTATCTTAATCACCTTAATTCGCATAATCTTCTTACCAGGAGTAGCTCCTTGCATGATAGATTCAAAGAATAAAGTGTAGAAAAAAACAGGCGAAAAAGAAATAATCCAGAACGCTATTCGCGACCAATCATCTGCAAACATACGGTCTAAACTAAACTTACCTATTAAGTAAGAAACTAAAATAACATACAATAATTTAAAAATACTATCTAACATAAATGCGATAATACGCTCTCCAAGCGACGCACTTTTAAATTCTATTTTGATATTTTGTGTTGTATTTATTGTTAAATTAGCCATAAACATTTTTTTGCCTCGTTCAATGAGAGAAGTTGCTTTTATCAAAAATAATAAAAATCAATGGATAGAATTTGAAAATATAATCTATTCAAATACTATACAAAAACCAGACTACCTTGCCGATATGTACATTCAGATAATGAATGACTTATCTTATGCACAAACATATTATCCCAAAAGTAAAGTTACACAATATCTCAACACTTTAGCAGCGCAAACTTATCAAAAAATTTATAAAACTAAACGCATCGAAGAAAATAGAGTTGTATATTTTTTCAAAACAGAAGTACCCTTATTGGTGTATGAACAAAAGAAATACTTATACTTTTCTGTATTCACTTTTTTCCTACTTGTGGGGATTGGCGCTGTTTCAACACATTACGACTTAAACTTTATTCGATTAATTCTCGGTGATAGCTATGTGAATCTAACCTTAGAGAACATCAAGAATGACGATGCTATGGGTATTTACAAATCTGGTAGTAACTGGGGTAGTTTCATCGGAATTGCCTTTAACAACCTATTTGTAGGCCTTCGCTTTTTTGTATTTGGAATATTTGCCGGACTTGGCACACTCCTATTCCTTTTTTACAACGCTATCATGGTTGGTGCATTCCAATACATGTTTATCAAAGAAAATGTCTTTATGGATAGCTTTAGAGGAATATGGTTACATGGAGCAATTGAAATCACAGGAATTATCATTGAAGCCTTTGCAGGTTTTGTATTTGGTGCAAGTCTCTTGTTTCCTAAAACATATTCCAGAAAAAATTCCTTTAAAATAGGATTCAAAAACGGCTTTAAGATATTTATAGCCATGGTACCTTTTATCATCTTTGCAGCTTTTATAGAAGGATTTGTAACCCGATACGCTAAAGAAATGCCTGATATACTTAACTATCTAATCATATTCAGTACATTCTCTTTAATTGTCTTTTATTTTTTCATCTATCCAAAGAGAGTTTACAAAAAACACTTAATCAACTTATAAAAACCACACACAATGTTCCAAGTATTCAAAAAAAGAAACTTTAGCGATTATATCAACGATAGTATTTCCTTCTTTAAAATGGAAGGAAAAACATTCTTTACTAACTTCTTTACACTTTGTGGTCCTTTACTATTAGTGTTGATTGTTTGTATATACTTCTTAACAGATATCTTTTTTAAATCAGTCACAAACGACTCGATGGACTCTGTTGACCAGTTTTTAGATACTAATTTTGGATGGGCTATCTTATTTGCAATCATCACTTTCTTTGTCGGAATGGGTATTTCAATTGTAGCTTATACCTATCCTGTGTACTATTTAAAACACATGACTACCCTACCGAACAACTACAAAGAAGTTGCACCAATCAAAAGCGAACTTAAAAAAGACTTCGGACGATTAATCGTATTTTTCATAGGAACGATGTTTTTAATCCTTCCTTTGATGATGATAACCTTCTTTATCTCTGCTTTGCTAATATTCTTATTAATTGGACTCCCATTATTGCTAATTCTACTTCCTTCTTTTACATCGTGGATTACCATAGCATACTACGAATACGTAACAAAGAAAAACGGATTCTTTACCTCATTCCAAGAAGCATATTACATCCTTAAATCAAACTTTTGGGCTATAATTGGAAATACTATTATTATATATCTTGCCATAAATATCATGGTTTCAATACTATCTGCTATTCCTCAAATCATTTATTATGTAGGATTATTTACATCTGACCAAAACATAGAAGATATGGCATTAACACCAGGATATAAAATCATGCTAATTGCCGTTATAGTTATATCTACACTCTTATCTTTCATTGCAAATAGCTTTTTACTTATCAATCAAGGGCTAATTTATTACAGTGCAAGAGAACACAAAGAGAATACACAATCACACGTAGATATTGACATGATAGGTAACAACTAATGAAGAAAACACTTTTAAAAATATTTGCATTAACGCTTGTTACTGGCTCACTATACGCACAACCGAATGCAATAGATTCTATCAAGACTCAGATTGCCCCAGTGTTAGAGCGTCAAGCAGCAGCAAACAAAAAACCATCCCTTCCCTTAAAAGAAGATAAGGATAGCGATATCGCTGTGGTTTCGTTTAACGCAAAGTTCAAGGATAAATACAATAGTAAAGACTTTGACTACGAAGAAACTCAAGCAACAAATACTATATGGAATCGCTTTAAAAATTGGTTAGGGAATGCACTTCGCGACTTCTTTAACATGTTTGATGTGGACTATGAAACAGAAAGTAGATTAACTATCTTTTACAGAATCATATCTGTTTTTGCAATCGGACTATTGGTTTTTTACATCATCAGAGCCTTCATTCAAAAAGATGCTTATTGGTTATTCAAAAAGCGCGCTAAAAAAGTAGAAATTACTGTAGATGATGTGGAGAAAAACCTAACTACAGTACACTTCCCTACCCTATTAGCAAAAACAATTGGCGAGTCACACTTCAGGTTAGCAATTCGCTACTACTATCTATGGCTATTACAGTCATTACAAGAAAGTGGGCAAATACAATGGCATATCGAAAAGACAAACTCAGATTATGTAGCAGAAATAAAAGATGAAAAAACAAGAGAGGACTTTCAGTATCTTTCATATATCTATAACAATATATGGTATGGAGAACACGAAATTACTGAAGCAGAATTCTCACAAGCCAAACGCTCTTTTGAAACAACCTTAAAAACCAATGTATCGTGAAAAGTTCTATAAATAAATTTATATTCTTTTTCTTAGTGATTCTTGGTTTTATATACTTCATTGAATCCAACAGAAAACCTCCTATCAATTGGAATGAGTCATACAGTAATGTGGACAAGGCTCCCTATGGCTTATATGTATTAGACCAAGAAATAGACAGCTTGTTAAGTGAAAACACTATTGAGAGAACAGAAGAAAACATGTATCACTTCTTTCGCTATAAAAATTACGATACTCTTCAACCTTCTTCCACAATTTCAATTAAGGGGTATAGCTACATAGATGAATATAGCTTAAATGAACTAATAGAATACATTGCAGAAGGAAACACAGCACTTATCTTTCAAAATAACTTTAGTGGTATTGAAGGGCTAACTACCCAAACCATACCCTTGCGTTTTGAAGATGACTTTGATATTGATACGGCAGAATTATCATTCTCGCTAACAAACAAGAATTTGACAACATATTCGTTCATTCCGAAGAACCCTAATTTCATCTATTTTAATCTCTCAGATTCAATGCGCGAATCTGTAGAGATATTGGGTTATTCTACAATAAATGGCGAGAAATATCCAAACTTAATTCGCATCCCAGAAGGGAAAGGTTCTCTAATCTTAGGAACAGAACCTATTATATTTACCAATTATAATTTACTAAAGAGTAATAACCACCTTTATATAGCAGATGTGTTTTCATATCTCCCGAAGGGAAAAACATACCTTTCCGTAACTAAACTTACAGATAACGATAAATATGAATCAAGGTCTATTCTTCGTTTTATCCTAAACAATCCTGCATTGAAATGGATGTGGTATTTCTTTTTAATTACCCTTGTTGTCTTTATTTTCTTTACAGCAAAACGAAAACAACGCGTTATTCCAATTATCAAACCATTGCCAAATACAACGGTTGACTTTACAAAAACAGTGTCTAATTTATACTTGCAAAACAAGGATTACGCAGACCTCATCAATAAGTCGATTATTTACACTTTAGAAAATATCAGACGTAAATATTGGATAGACACTACTAAATTAGACGAGCAGTTCATCCTTAGCTTACACGCCAAAACAGGCAAAGACAAACAAGACATCAAACAGTTTGTATCCCTTGTTGAACAATTCAGAACTTCTCCTAATTACGCCTCAGAAGAGTTATTAGTAGCCTTAAATAAAATAACAGAGAAAATCATTGATTAAAATATACTATGGAAAACACACCAATTTCATCAGAAAATTTACACTTTGAATCACGTTTAGACTTAACCTTATTACAAGAAAAAGTACAAGCAATAAGAAGTGAAATACACAAAGTAATCATCGGTCAAGAAAAGACGATTGACCAAATAATCGTAGCTCTTCTTGCCAACGGACATATCCTTTTAGAAGGAGTACCTGGAGTTGCTAAAACCCTATCTGCTAAATTACTGGCACAAGCTATCGACATGGACTTTAGCCGTATTCAATTTACGCCTGACTTAATGCCGTCAGACATCTTAGGTACATCTATTTTCAACATGCAAAAGTCAGAATTTGAATTCAAAAAAGGACCTATCTTTTCTAACCTTGTTTTGATTGATGAGATTAACCGTGCTCCTGCCAAAACCCAAGCAGCTTTGTTTGAGGTAATGGAAGAGCGCCAAATCACAATCGACAGTAAAACCTACACGATGGATGAACCTTTCTTGGTTATTGCAACGCAAAACCCAATTGAACAAGAGGGAACATACCGTTTACCAGAAGCACAGTTAGACCGTTTCTTATTTAAAATAAGCATTGATTATCCTTCATTAGAAGAAGAAATCGCTATCATTCAAAAAGAGCACGAGCTACAAGACAAAAAGAAATTAGAACAGATACAAAAAGTACTTACTCCTGCAGAAATCATCTCTTTCCAAAAGTTGATTAAAGAGATAATTGTAGAAGAGAAAATCATTGAATATATCGCTAAGATTGTTGCTAATACCAGAACAAACTCTTTGTTGTACTTAGGAGCATCTCCCCGTGCGTCAATCGCTATTTTAAACGCAGCAAAAGGTTTTGCTGCCATCAACAATAGAGATTTCGTAACACCAGAAGACATCAAAGAAGCTGCTACTCCAGTACTACAACACCGTATTATCGTTTCTCCAGAAAGAGAAATGGAAGGAGTTACAGCACAAGATATTATTAATCAAATCGTTGAGTCGATAGATATTCCAAGATAATTTAAGACATTATGTTTAAATTTTTCAAACAACTTTATCTTCAGAAACGCGTGTACATAGGCCTTGGTACCATCATGGCCCTATTCGCACTTGCGTTTATATTTCCTGTGCTGTACTACGTTGTTTGGGGACTATGCCTTTTGTTTTTCGCTGCTATCTTGGTAGACATAACATTGTTGTTTTCAAAGAAACACAAGGTAAATGCCACGCGTATTTTACCAGAAAAACTGTCCAACGGAGATGAAAATCCTATTTACATCTCCATTGAAAACCAATATCCCATTGCTGTCAATTGTGAATTAATAGACGAGATACCTTTTCAATTTCAGAAAAGAGACTTTGAAATTAAGAGAACTTTACAAGCTAAGGAACACAAGACTATTTCCTACACCCTATCTCCCAAAGAACGTGGAGAATACGTATTTGGAAAACTAAACGTCTATGTATCTTCTACTTTAAACTTAGTTGCCAAACGTTACGTATTTTGCGACCAAGCAACATTGCCAAGTTACCCTTCGTTTATCCAAATGAAGAAATACGACTTGATGGCGTTTTCAAAAAACAAATACGCCTTTGGAATGAAGAAAATCAGAAAGATTGGAAACACCACAGAGTTTGAGCAAATCAAAGAATACGTATTAGGAGATGATATTCGCACCATCAATTGGAAGGCCACAGCTAAGAAAAACGAGCTGATGGTAAATCAATTTCAAGATGAGAATACCGAAACTGTATATTGTATTATAGATAGAGGTCGTGTGATGCAAATGCCTTTCAACGGGTTATCTCTCTTAGACTACGCTGTAAACTCCACCTTGGCACTGTCTAACGTAATTCTGAAAAAGAACGACAAAGTGGGATTAATGACCTTTTCGGAGGACATCAAAAACCAACTCCCTGCTGAAAGTAAGAAAACGCAGTTGCACAAAATAATGGAGCAACTATACCGCGTGAGAACAAACTTTGTAGAGAGTGACTTCGGAAGGTTATATGCACAGATAAAACACAAGATTACCCATCGTAGTTTGATTATACTATACACCAACTTTGAGTCGATGAATAGTCTGAAAAGACAATTGCCTTACCTAAGAGCAATAGCCAAAAACCACGTATTATTAGTTGTATTTTTTGAAAATACAGAGTTGACAAAACTGACTAATAAGAAGGCAAAAAACATTGATGATATTTTTGACAAAGTAATTGCAGAAAAATTTAACTTTGAAAAGCGATTAATCGTCAATGAATTGACCAAATATGGAATACAATCCATACTGACCGCACCAGAAGAATTATCCATAAATACCATAAATAAATACCTGCAAATCAAAGCAAAAGGTACCTTATAGAATGATGATAAAAAAAATAGACAGTCCTCAGAATCCTTTTATTAAAAGTATTGTTCAACTACAAGAAAAAGCAAGAAATAGAAAGCAAAGCAACTCTTTCATCATTGAAGGAGTCAGAGAAATCGAATTAGCAACTAAAGGTGGCTATGTGATGAAGACCTTGCTTTTCTATGCAGACATCATTAGTGAGCAAAGCTTAAAGCCTTTTATTACAGCAGAAACTGAGTTGATTGAAATATCAAAAGACGTCTACCAAAAGTTAGCGTATAGAGATACTACAGAGGGAGTAATTGCAATTGCACAAACAAAGACACTTTCTTTAGCAGACCTAAAGCTTTCTGAAAATCCAATTATATTAGTTGCCGAAGCACCTGAAAAACCAGGAAATATCGGAGCAATATTAAGAACAGCAGATGCCGCAAATATTGACGCAGTAATCATTGCCAATCCACGTAGTGACTTGTACAACCCAAACATCATTCGTTCAAGTGTTGGTTGTGTATTTACAAATCAAATTGCCATGGCTACAACAGAAGAAGCTATTGCCTTTTTAAAAGAGCGCAATATCAATATCTACTGTGCTACTTTACAAGATTCTACTTCTTACCACACAAGAAATTACACAGAAGCTACAGCTTTTGTAGTAGGTACAGAAGCTACAGGACTTACTCAAGAATGGAGAGATGCCAGTACTAAAAACATCATTATCCCGATGAGTGGAGTTATTGACTCTATGAATGTATCGGTTGCTGCCTCTATCCTACTTTTTGAAGCAAAAAGACAACGCGATTTTAAATAAACGCAAATCATATAATGAGAAAAGCCTGTCAATGACAGGCTTTTTTGTGTTTTAGAACTTTTGTTCTCTAAACTTTCGAATACTTTGATTAGTTGTTTTCAACAAAAACAACACCATCATAACAAGCATTATAAATATCTTTCAACTCTTGAACAGTTGGTTTTCTTGGGTTAAAACCAGTACAAGGGTCTAAGAAAGCATTGTTTGCAATGAAGTCTAAGTTTTTATCCCAATCCTCACGTGAAATACCGAAATCTTTAATCGCAGCTTGGTTATTAACCTCAGCTCTTAACGTTTCAACCGCTTGAGCTAAATCTTCTGCTGTTTCCTTTTCAAGTACCTTTGCAAGGTCTTTGAAACGATTTGTAACTTTAGCGTTGTAACGAATCACGTTAGGTAAGAAAATAGCGTTAGAAGCACCGTGAGGAATACCGTATAACGCACCTACTTGATGTGATAAAGAGTGAACAATTCCCAACCAAGCATTGTTAAAAGCAAGACCTCCCATAAATGAAGCATCGTGCATATTTTGACGAGCTACAATATTGTTAGGATTTTTAACTGCTTCTTTCAAGTTGTTGAAAACAATCTCTAA
>JASLGC010000188.1 GCA_030150335.1 Flavobacterium sp. | reverse complement strand
AAAATATTTGCTTTGATTATAAAATAGTTAATACATTTGCATCACAAAATAACAGGAGGAAGAATTTGTACTGATTGCAACCTCGGTAAAAAATGCTAAAGCAGAATCTTATACTTTCCCTTTAGCCATTTCCTCTATTTTTAAATCTAAAAAAATTAAAATATTATGGCTTATTACTTCACATCTGAGTCTGTAAGTGAAGGACATCCGGATAAAATTGCAGATCAAATCTCTGATGCTTTAATTGACAACTTTTTAGCTTTTGACGAAGAATCTAAAGTAGCTTGTGAAACTTTAGTTACTACAGGTCAAGTTGTTCTTGCTGGAGAGGTAAAATCAAAAACATATTTAGACGTTCAACAAATTGCTCGTGATGTAATTAAACGCATTGGATATACTAAAAGTGAGTATATGTTTGAAGCAAATTCTTGTGGAATCTTATCTGCTATCCATGAGCAATCTGCTGACATCAACCAAGGTGTAGATCGTGGAAATAAAGAAGACCAAGGAGCTGGTGACCAAGGTATGATGTTTGGTTATGCAACTAAAGAAACAGAAGACTATATGCCATTGGCTTTAGACTTATCTCATAAATTATTACAAGAACTTGCTGCAATTCGTAGAGAAAACACAGAAGTTACTTATTTAAGACCAGACGCTAAAAGTCAAATCACACTTGAATATGATGATAACAACAATCCTATTCGTATTGTAACTATCGTTCTTTCAACTCAACATGATGACTTCATCAAACCTGCTAATGATTCATTAGAAGCAAAAGTAGAAGCTGAAAAGGAGATGCAAGCTAAGATTGAAAAAGATATCAAAGAAATCTTGATTCCACGTATTTTAGCTAAATACCCTCAATACCAATACTTATTTGAAAACTCTGAGGATATTGAGCATTTAATCAACCCTACTGGTGTATTTGTTATCGGAGGACCTCACGGAGATACTGGATTAACAGGTAGAAAAATTATCGTTGATACTTACGGTGGTAAAGGAGCTCACGGTGGTGGTGCTTTCTCTGGAAAAGACCCAAGTAAAGTAGATCGTAGTGCTGCATATGCTACAAGACATATTGCTAAAAATTTAGTTGCTGCCGGTGTAGCTAATGAAGTTTTAGTACAAGTTTCTTACGCGATTGGTGTTGCAAAACCTACTGGTTTATACATCAATACTTATGGTACTAATAACGTAGGATTAACTGATGGAGAGATTGCTCAAAAAGTAAATGAGCTATTCGATTTAAGACCTTTCTTCATTGAAAAGAACTTAAAGTTAAGAAATCCTATTTATAGTGAAACTGCTGCATACGGACACATGGGACGTAAACCACAAACAGTGAAAAAAGTATTCACAAGACCTGGTGGAGAAACTAAAGAAGTTGAAGTTGAATTATTCACATGGGAAAAACTTGATAGAGTTGAAGATATTAAAAATAAATTCAATCTATAATCAATATATTAGAAGAGAGCTACTTTAAGAGTAGCTCTCTTTTTTTGTTTATATTTGGCTTCAAACCAACTATAAACTATGAATTGGATAATCTTCATTTCCATTTTTTAATTTCCATATACCTCTGGAACAACTATCTAAAAAGGAAACAACTCAAAAAGCTACTTACTCAAAACGATTCAAATTGGGGTAAACGAAAACAAAATACTGAGTTTGACTTTGATAAAATTGAACGTTATAAAAGAAATTTAGTTTCTACAAAAGATGTCTTTCATACTATCTCAACCCAATCAAATATAGATTTAGACCTTGATGACCTTTTCCAATATATTGACCGCACATCTTCTGCAATAGGTCAACAATACTTGTATTATAGATTACACACTATTGAATCTAAACAAATAGACAAAGAAACAGAAGAATACACAAATCTATTTAGGGCAAATACATCCTTTAGAATTAAAACACAAACTGTTTTACAAGCACTATCTCATAAAGACGGATACTATTTTGAAACCTTATTCAACAACAAAGATATTCCCAAAAACAAATACAATACCTTAGTAGTTACGCTAAGTATAACAGCAATATTAGCGGTGTTTCTAACCTACTTCTTTCCGCCAATTTCACTATTGTTTATTATCATATTACCAATAAATCTATTCATACACTTCACAAATAAAAATAACTTGTTTGAGTATCAACTCGCAATTACACAATTTAGAAAAACATACACAATAGCCACAAATCTATTAAATACACCTAATTTTAAAGATATAAAGCAAAATAACAAGTTTATCGAATCTTTGAAAGAGCTTAAAAAAACATCAGTATTTCTTGATTTTGAAAAAAAGATAGACAACGAGTTTGCTACAATAATTTGGTTTCCTATAGAACTTCTCAAAATTCTTTTCAATATTGAATATTTATCATTCTTTAAATTCTTGAGCAAAAAAGAAAAACTTAAAGCGGAATTACATCAACTTTTCATTACAATTGGCAAGATAGATATGGCATTAACTAAAGCTTCTATACTATCACAAGAAGATACTTGCATTCCTACTTTTATAGACAATAAAGAATTACAGATTAAAAATATATACCATCCGTTAATTAAAGATTGTGTTAAAAATGATTTAGCACTTGATAATAAAAGTCTATTACTAACAAGCTCTAATATGTCTGGAAAAACGACTTTCATACGAACATTAACCACCAATGCACTCCTTGCTCAAACATTAAGAGTTGTCTTTGCAGAAGAATATACAGCGCCTTTTTACCAAATTCAAAGCTCGATTCGAATTTCAGATAATATGTTTAATAACACCAGTTATTATTTACAAGAAGTACTTAATATACAAGATTTCATTCTAACATCCCAAACCGATGAACCACAACTATATGTATTAGATGAAATATTCAAAGGTACAAACACCATTGAACGAATTGCAGCCAGCTACGCTATTTTAAAATATTTGAATACATCCAATAATACTATTCTTGTATCAACGCATGATATAGAACTAATTGACTTATTAAAATCCCATAATTACAAAATTGCTCATTTTAACGAAAAAATTGAAAATGAAAAAATAGTATTCGATTACAAATTAAAATACGGCAAACCTACTACTACAAATGCTATCAAAATTTTGCAACTCTACAATTATCCTCATCAAGTAATAGAGGAAGCTACAAAATTAAAAAATACATTATTAGACTCTTAGTAACTTCGATATCGATGAATCCTGTTATCAAAATTATAAAACCCATTAGAAAATTAAATTGACGAATATAATGGAGAAAGTTACCTCCAAAAAAAAAGATATTATACCAATATCTTGGCATAATATCCTTTTTCTAATTTATGACACTAATTAAGAAACTAATTTATCACTATTAGCGTTATCTAAACTTTCAAACTCAGAATTCTGTGATTTAAACTCAGGAACAATAGATTTCAATTGCTTAACTAAAAGTAATGCATCCCCATGTTCTTCTCCATGAGCTACATTAGTACATAATGATTCTAATTCTCCTTTTATAACAACTAAATCTTGATTACTCACTTTAGCAATCATAATTTTATCATGGTGAGTTTTTACCGTATTCTCGTTGTTAGCTAAAAGCTCTTCAAAAATCTTCTCACCTGGACGCAGACCAGTAATCTTGATATCTATATCATCAGGATAGCTATATCCACTCAAACGAATCATACGTTTAGCCAAATCGAAAATTTTCATAGACTGTCCCATATCAAATACAAATATTTCACCTCCTTGCCCCATTACTGAAGCTTCTAACACAAGTTGACATGCTTCAGGAATAGTCATAAAATAACGCGTGATATCAGGATGAGTTACAGTTAATGGTCCCCCAGCATCAATTTGTCTTTTAAACAAGGGAATTACTGATCCATTAGAACCTAAAACATTACCAAAACGCGTTACTATAAAACTTGTCTTACCATTATCCTTTAAACAAGAAACATATAATTCTGCAGCACGTTTAGTTGCCCCCATCACGTTTGTAGGATTAACTGCCTTATCAGTTGAAACCATAACAAACTTAGAAACACCATGCAAAACCGACAAATCAGCAATTACTTTTGTTCCTTTCACATTAGTGTGAATTGCTTCATAAGGGAATGCTTCCATCAACGGTACGTGCTTATAAGCAGCAGCATGGTAAACCATATTTGGTTTATACAACTCAAATATATTTTGCATCTTTTTAGTATCTCTAATATTTCCAACGATATAAATGATATCGTCCTTTCTATCAGAAACCATTGTTTGTTGAACATCATACAAAGGAGATTCCGCATGATCTACTAAAATCAATTTAGCAAAATTTAACTGCGCTATTTGACGCGAAATTTCACTACCTATCGAGCCCGCTGCACCAGTAATCAAAACTACTTTACCAGAAATTTCATTTGCTACTACAGGATTATCCAAACGAATTGCTTTACGTCCTAATAAGTCATCAATCTTTAATTCCTTAATTTGCTTATTAGTATAAGCTCCATTTAACCAATCCGTTGCTGGTGGAATAATTTTTAACTTAACTGGAAGTTTTTCAAGATATTCAGAAATTGAATTTAAACGCTCTCTATTTATATTTTGAATCGATATAATAATTTCGTCAATTCTATGTGAAGTTACATAATCCTCATCTATAATACTTGGTGAATAAACCTTGTACCCTCCAATTCTATTACCAATCTTACCATTGTTATCATCAATAAAACCAACAATTTGCGTACGAACTTTAGTATCCGACTGAAGAGCACCTACAGTAATAATACCAGAATCACCTGCACCATAAATCATTACACGCTTATGATTGCGAACATCTAAAATATAAGTTCTATAAAACTGACTATAAAACAAACGAGCTAAAATCATCATAGCCGAAGTCAGTAATAAATGTAATAAAATAAAAGAATAAGAATATCTTAAGAAGTTTTCTAATTCTTCACCAAATAAACCATTACGCTGAAGCGAACTTGTAACTGTAAGAAGAATTGAAGCAAATAGACAAGATAAAAATATAGTTTCAATATCTTTTATACTTGTTTGTCTAATAACACCTTTAAAAGGTTTAAAAAATATAAAACTGATAATATAACAAAGTAGTACAACTGGAATTCTCAATAACATTATTTCAATTGAGAAGTTCCCAAAAAAATTAGTTAAGAAAAGGCTTGATACAAAATAAGTAAATAAAACAATTACTAAATCAATAGTAAATATTATTCCTCTTGGTGTATCCCTTTTCAACTGTCTCTTCAGAGCATTTTTCATAGTAATTTATTCCTTAAAAAGTTTAGTTAACTTTAAGACGCAAATATAAAGTATAAAATTAGATTGCTTTAGAGATTCACTATAAAAAATAGCACGTTTACCAATTAATTCCAAAATACCTTCTTCTAACATACGATTAATGAAGCAATACAAATGAAAAGTATTCAAGATAATGATATCCTTACGTTCAGTACAAAGCAAAAAAAATCCCCAACCTCATAGAGATTGGGGATTCAAAAGAAAGGCGGCGTCATACTCTCCCACTGGTTAGCAGTACCATCTGCGCTAGCGGGCTTAACTTCTCTGTTCGAAATGGGAAGAGGTGA
>JASLGC010000179.1 GCA_030150335.1 Flavobacterium sp. | reverse complement strand
GTTTGCAAGTCGCTGATACATCAACATCAGATTCCTCTCCTATCAACGTACATTTACCCAACTGCTCTTCAAGCTCTTTAATTGGAAGTTCAAAATCTAAATATTCCATTTATGATTAAGTTTTAATTTCAATTACGAATGACAAAGATAAAACAATCCTCGAATAGATAAGCTATTTGAGACTAAGTTTTCTCTTTTTTCTATTTTTCACTACTGCGTTTAATACAACAGTACTTAATATTAACAAGGCTCCAATGTAAAATTCAGAGTTCATTTTTTCACTATCTTTAAACAATAGAACTGCCAAAACAATTCCATAAACCGGTTCTAAATTTATCGTCAACATAACGGTAAACGGCGTCAGAAACTTCATAATGTACACTGAACCTAAAAAAGCAAATGCTGTACAAAATACTCCTAATATAAAAAGCCAAAACCAATCCATCAAACTTACAGTGAAAAACTCAACTGTAAATCCCCCTGTAAATAATAAAAATACAGATAAAATCACTAAACCACCTAACATCTCATAAAATGTAATGATTGGTGCTGCAGTATGTTTTACTAACTTACTATTGATTATTGAGAAAGTTGCTGACAAACAAGCAGATGACAACCCCAAGATTATTCCTGCCACATATTCTCCACTTACACTGAAAATCAATGCTAAAGCACAAATAACAATGAAACCAAAGAATACTTCGTAAGCAATTATTCTCCTTCTAAAAAATATCGGTTCTAAAATGGAAGCGAAAAATGCTCCAGTAGATAAACAAGCTAATGTAACTGAAATATTAGACACTTTTATCGCCCAAAAGAATGTAAGCCAATGCAAAGCAATGACTAAACCAGCACCAAAAAATTGAATAATATTAGCTCGAGAAGCTTTTAATGTTTGCTTTTTAAACAAGAACATCAATCCTAAAGTAACAACTGCTATAAGAATGCGATACCATACTAATGGCAATGCCTCTAAGGTAATTAAATGCCCCAGAATAGCTGTAAAACCCCATATAAATACAATTATATGGAGATAGATATAACTCTTAATGTTATCTGCGAGCATTGCGTAGTAAAAAGATTGCTAAAATACTGAAAACGATGTTTGGAAACCACACAGCAAATAAAGGTGGTAAACTCGAAGCCTCAGCAAGTGTACCAAATATCTTGTCAAAAAACACAAATATAAAGGCTAACGCAATACCAATTGCCAAGTTTATCCCCATACCTCCTCTTCTCTTCATAGAAGATACAGATACTGCAATAATGGTTAAAATAAATGCAGAAACTGGAATACTATACTTTTTGTATAATACAACAAGGTAGATATTGATATTTGAAGAACCTCTCATTTGTTCTTTTTCAATAAAACGCTTCAAAGGTCCTAACTGCATTGTTTCAGCAGCATATACAACTGGCGTTAAATCATCAATATCAAAATCCAACTTCATTTCTTTCTGCTCTGCTTTTTCAAGCTGATCCTCTCCTTCTCCTACATCTCTTTTAAAGTAATCGTACAATGTATAGTTCTCCGTTTCAGGATTCCATACAATGCGATTTGCTGTTGTTTTTGACACCAATTTATTCTCATCAAAAACCTCCATAGAGAAGTTATAACCTGTTTTTGAGTTATAATTGAAGTTACTTACATAGATAAATTCATTCGCACTAATCTGTCTAAAAACATTCTGACTCTCGCGAACCTCATCTCGTTTAAGATATTTATATCTAAAATCGTTATATCCCTGACTTGCCTTTGGAACAATAAAAACAGACATAACAAGCGCAAACATAGAAACAAAAGTAGCCCCAATAATATAAGGTCTCAAGAAACGAGTAAATGAAATACCCGAACTCAAGATTGCCACAATCTCTGTGTTATTTGCCAACTTGGAAGTAAACCAAATAATAGATATAAACAAGAAGATAGGAAACAACATGTTAGCAAAATAAATCGTAAAGTCCAGGTAATACAATAGTATTGCCGAAACAGGTACTTTATTTGCTAACATCTTGTTTATTTTCTCAGAAACATCAATAACGATTCCAATCGGTACAAAAAGTAATAACATTACAAAAAATGTTGCCAAATACCTTTTAAGTATATACCAGTCTATAATCTTCATACGAATCTAATTTGATGCTCCTAAAATATTTTTAATAACGTTTATAAACGTTGTCCTAATTGTTTTACCATTCTATTTTTCCACTCTGTGAACGTACCAGCTAAAATCTGACGACGTGCTTCACGTACTAACCACATGTAGAAACCTAAATTGTGAATTGTAGCTATTTGTTTCCCTAAAGATTCATTAGCAGCAAACAAGTGACGTAAATAAGCTTTTGAATATTCTGTATCTACCCAAGTGTAACCATTCTCATCAATCGGTGAAAAATCATTCTCCCACTTCTTGTTTTTCATGTTAATAGTACCATTAGCAGTAAATAACATACCATTACGAGCATTACGCGTTGGCATAACACAGTCAAACATATCTACTCCTAAAGCAATATTCTCTAAAATATTGATTGGTGTACCAACTCCCATTAAATAACGAGGCTTGTCTTTAGGTAAAATATCAGTAACCAACTCCGTCATTGCATACATTTCCTCTGCCGGCTCTCCTACTGATAAACCACCAATAGCATTTCCTTCAGCTCCAACATTTGCAATATACTCTGCTGATTGTTGTCTTAAATCTTTATAAGTACTTCCTTGTACAATAGGGAATAACGTTTGAGAATACCCATACATTTCAGGTACTTTAGTTAAGTGATCAACACATCTGTCTAACCAACGGTGAGTACGGTGCATAGATCTCTTTGCATATCTATAATCACAAGGATAAGGAGTACACTCATCAAATGCCATAATAATATCAGCACCGATTGTTCTTTGTACTTCCATTACACTCTCTGGTGAGAAGAAATGGTATGAACCATCGATATGTGATTTAAACTTCACCCCTTCTTCTTTAATCTTACGATTATCTGATAAAGAGTAAACCTGAAAACCACCACTATCCGTTAAAATATTACGATCCCAGTTCATAAACTTGTGTAACCCTCCTGCTTGTTTAAGAATCTCCATTTTAGGTCTTAAATAAAGGTGGTAAGTATTTCCAAGAATAATATCTGGATTTACCTCTTCTTTAAGCTCCTTTTGGTGAACTCCTTTAACCGAAGCAACAGTTCCTACTGGCATAAAAATTGGCGTCTCGATAACACCGTGGTCAAGCGTAACCTTCCCGGCACGAGCACGAGAGTTAGCGTCTGTATGTAATAAGTCGAACTTCATATTAATTATTTACAACTGGCAAAGATAAAGCAAAACAATGGATGCTTATAAATTTTAATTTATTTTTCTATTTATTAAATAGGGTTAAGACTGCACTTTATTCCTCAATAATAACCATATAACGATTGGTGCACCAAATATAGAGGTAACCGCATTAATCGGCAATAAAAAAGACTCACCCTTTATTTGGGTCAACATATCACAGACCAACATCAAAATACCTCCTAACAAAGCAGTAGAGGATATCAAATAACGATGACTACTCACTTTTAACAACAAACGAGCCATGTGAGGCACTGCCAAACCGATAAAAGCAATCGGCCCTACAAAAGCTGTTGACGCTCCTGCAAGCAAACTCGTTACTAATATAATCAGATTGCGAGAATTTCTAATATTAATCCCCATGGATGATGCATAACTATCCCCTAATAACAAAGCATCAAGGATCCGCACCAAAAATACACACCCTATCAATCCAATAAATACAATAACAGAAAAGAATACAATAGTATCCCAAGCTAAATTCCCTAAACTTCCCATTGACCAAAAAGCAAAACGCTTCAACTGTTCCGCACTACTAAAATAAGTAAGAATACTCACTACTGCATTAGCAAAACTACCAAACATCAATCCTACGATTAACACCGTAACCGTATTGCGAACGGTATTCGAGACAAGTAATACCAATAAAAGCAGTCCTAAGCTCCCCAAGATTGAAACAATCGCTATTCCGTAAGAAGAAGTCAAAATAGAAACTAATTGAACAGGTAAAAATGCTGTACCCAGAATTAAAAACGCAACACCTAAACTCGCACCAGAACTAATTCCCAATACATAAGACTCCGCCATTGGATTGCGAAATAATGTTTGCATTAACAACCCACTAATCGACAAAGCAATACCTACCAAAACAGCTACTATCGCTTTCGGCAATCTATAATTTAGGATAATGTATCGCCAAGTTTCTTTCACATCCGTTTCTCCTGTCAATACAAGCAATACCTTATTAAAAGGAATGCGAATACTCCCCATAGCTATATTCAAAATGAACACAACTACCAACAGTACAAACAATCCTCCTATAACAACTTTCTTGCTCATTCTATTTTAGCTGTTCGTAAAAAGTAGGCGTATAATCAGAAGGCAACACTTCCGGGTGAAATATATACACTAAATCTTTTAAGATTAAATCAGGTCTATTTGGCCCATATTCATAGAATATACTCCCTCCCTTTTCTCCTTTTTTTGGAGCAAAAGAAAACACATTCTTACTTTTAAAAGCATCAAATTGCGCATAATGAGGATTCGCTTGTTGCATTGCCTCAAGCGTTTCAAATTGCGCAGGATTTATCCAGTATTTAGCCTTAGCCGCTTTGTCATACACCGCCTCAAAAGACAATGACAAACTTCCAGTACCCTCACTATCCTTCCACAAGTAGTCTGCCTTCGCATCTTTAAAATACATCGCTACCCAACTTTGTCCTTGTGGTAAATACCAAACATCTTGATACATCGCCCCACTCATTACAGTAGGATATTCCTTTACATCTTTTACAAGCTCTAAAACATTAGTATAATTCTTAACCACATTATCAAAGAACAACTTTGCCTCTGCTTCCTTACCATATAGAGCACCAAAAAGTTTAATCCACTCTGCTTTCCCCAAAGGAGTTTGCTCTACCCAATCACCATTATATATAATAGGAATACCACTTTGCTCAATAGTGTGTAACGCAGTGTTGTTCTCATCCATTGCAAACGCTACGATAGCCGTTGGCTCTAAATCTAACACAAGCTCAGTATTCAACTGTTCGTTTTGCCCCAACTCCTTTACCATATCTGCATTAATTAAATCTCTAATAGGCTGAGAGGAGATATAATCTAACCCTGGAAATCCAACCAATGTTTTTTCTTCTCCTAAGGCTACTAAAGAAGGTAAATGTGTTGTCGATGTTGTAACGACACGTTCAAGAGGCACTTTTACATTAGGAAACTTTCTCAAAGAATCCGGAATAACCAAGCTATTGTCTTTATATAAGATATAAGTAAAATCTTTTTGAGCACCTGCCCAAGGCTGTAACACCTTAACTATAGTAAACTTCTCATACGGATAAATAGCTAATCCTTTAGCATATTCTACAGCGTTTTCAGCCACTACATCCGCCTGTGTTTCTTGACTCTTTTTACAAGAGATTACTGCCACAGATAGAAAGGCAATTATCAAAAGGCTTTTTATATTTCTCATACTTTGTGTTTTGGTTACTCAAACAAAAATAGAATATTTAAACAATAGTGCCCCATCAACTACACTATTATTAATCGTTGATTTCACATCAAATAGCCCAAATACCAAATTCCCCACTTCTCACAAACAAACAAAAAATAGGAATTAGCAAAAAACTTCTTATTTTTATAGTAGGTTTGCATCAGTATTAAGGACGCTATGAAAAAAACACTAATCTTAGGAATTTTATTGATTTCAATAATCAGCACGATATCTATTATATATCAATCAAAAAAAACAGAAGTACAAACAGTCACAAATACAGAATTTGGAACTTATAGCGACCCTGAGGTTGCGTATAATGAATGTTACAAGATTCTAACTGAGCTTTCATTAAACCTTAATGAAGGATTAGAGTCTAATAAAGTCAAAAACAAATAACACATGAATAAAATACTACACTTTACATCTATAGTATTCTTCGCGCTTTTTAGCGTTTCAATGACTTACGCACAGGACGACTTTGCGAAGTTTGAGAAAAACAAACAAGTAAACAATGTCATTGTAAACAAGAAAATGTTTGAAATGATGTCTAACGTTAAAGTTGAACCGAATAGCGATGAAGAGCGTATGTATTTCAACTTAATTAAGAAGTTGACAATGCTAAAAGTGTTTAACTCAAACGCTCCTCAAGTAAAACCTGACATGAAAACTACAGTTAACAACTATATTTCTGCTCAAGGATTGAAAGAGATAATTAACAAGAAAGACGAATCATCTGTCATTACAATTTACATTGATAAAGACGGAAATAGTAAAAACATTAGTCAATTAGTAATGTTTAATGAAGGAACAGTAGATGGCAAAGAAAACATCATCATGCTTATCACAGGTCAGTTTTCATTAGACGAATTATCTGCATTGACAAACAAAATGAAACTGCCTTTAGGTAGTACATTAAAAACTTTAAAATAATAACTGAATGCTATCTGCTAATAAAAGTAGATAGCATTTTTTATTTCCGTTATCCCCTAATCAATTAAAACTATTCCTTGATAAATTTAAAAGAAGGTAAACACTCAACAAGTTGAACTATAAAAAATACCTTCGTAAAAATCAAACACATCAAATATGGAATTAAGAGAGATAACAATATATACCAATGACATTGCAGAAACAAAAGCTTTCTATTTAGACACAATGTCATTCCAGCTGAATCAAGAAACAGAAGATAGCCTTACTTTCAAGATAGGAAATAGCCTACTTACATTCATCCATACAACGGATAAACTTGAAATATACCACTACGCTTTCAATATTCAGCCTAACCACCTCAACCAAGCCATCGCTTGGTCAGAAAGTCGCTTCAAACTTATCTTATCACCCAGTAACAATATCATCACCACATTTGAACAATGGAAATCGGAGTCTATTTATTTCTATGACAATAATGGAAACCTCTTAGAATTTATAGCAAGAGAAGAAAGTCCGATACTTACAGACAACAATTTCTCCTCAGACGCAGTAATAAACATTAGTGAATTTGGGGTAGTTTCAGAAAAAGCAATCGAAAAAGCAGAAGAACTAATAGCTATTCACAACTTTCAATTCTTTGACAAAGCAGTTGCTTCAAATCAATTCTTAGCATTAGGCAACGATGAAGGCTTACTTATTTTTGTTGAACCTAATAGAAATTGGTACCCTACCTCAACAAAAGCGAAAAAGTCAAATGCTAAAATTACAATTGCCATAAACAATGACTTAATAGAACTGCAAAGTACAGACCTATATAAATAAAAAAAGCTGAGATAAATCTCAGCTTTTTTTTGTGACCCGACTGGGGCTCGAACCCAGGACCCCAACATTAAAAGTGTTGTGCTCTACCAACTGAGCTATCGAGTCATTATGTAATAATTACTTATTGCGCTGTAAAAGTATTATTTAAAAACACTTCCTTCTCACAATAAATTTGATGCTAAAATTACAATAGCATTATCTAATACAACTACAATATGTAGGCTTAGAAATAAAAAAAAGCTGAGATAAATCTCAGCTCTTCTCTGTGACCCGACTGGGGCTCGAACCCAGGACCCCAACATTAAAAGTGTTGTGCTCTACCAACTGAGCTATCGAGTCATTAAGTAACCGTTTATTTGTTTCTTAATTGCTGTGCAAAGGTATGCTTTTTTATATACTACGCAAACAGGAAACTAACTTTTTTTCACAAAAAAGACATACACAAAACTAAACACCACAGAATGAGTAAATAAGACAAGAGAATATTTTTTAATGTTTTTTACCTTTGATAAAACTTTAATTTAAGAAGCTCAAAAACACCTTTAGCATCAATATTGGCATACTGAAATACAGATATGACAAATATCATTTTAAATGTTAAAATTTATCAATACCTTTATTGTTAAAATAACGAAAATAAACAGATTATGACTTTACAAAACTTACCTCTTTACAATTTTGGTAACGGAACTTTTATGATCATCATCTTTGCATTAGTTTGTGTTGCCCTTGTTATCGCATTATTCATGATGATGGGTAATTCGAAAAAAGTAAATGATGACGATGAAAAAACTGAAGAAAACTAAAAAATGAAGCTACTTAATCGATTAAGTAGCTTTATTTTTTTTCACATCTTTTAATCTACAAATGACCAAACAGATAGTGATAATCACATTTCTTATACAAATGACCATAGAATAAACTAAAGCAATCGTACTCCTATACATCATTTACTCAAATATCCTTCAGTTCGTATAAAAACAAAAAAGACAACTGAATACATTCAATTGTCTTTCTAAAGTGACCACAATGGGATTCGAACCCATACGTCTTGCGACACCACCCCCTCAAGATGGCGAGTCTACCAATTCCTCCACGCGGCCAATGTGTCAAGAAGCCCAAAGTATAGCCTCCTTTATTTCAACACCTATTCGATATTGTATAGCGCAAAAATAAAATATTTTCAGAAACCACAAAGAGGTCAACTTAAAAATAATACATCTCTTTTTCTCGCTAACATTAGGCATAAAAAAAAGCCACTCTATAAAGAGTAGCTTTGTGACCCGACTGGGGCTCGAACCCAGGACCCCAACATTAAAAGTGTTGTGCTCTACCAACTGAGCTATCGAGTCAGTGTAATTCTGAATGTGATTTTTTATTTTTGTGACCCGACTGGGGCTCGAACCCAGGACCCCAACATTAAAAGTGTTGTGCTCTACCAACTGAGCTATCGAGTCAATGTAATTTCTGAAACTGTACTTTTGATCTTTGTGACCCGACTGGGGCTCGAACCCAGGACCCCAACATTAAAAGTGTTGTGCTCTACCAACTGAGCTATCGAGTCAGTGTTTCAGAAATGACTATTTATTTTATTT